>NZ_JAVDVA010000012.1:0-277522 GCF_031456635.1 Streptomyces sp. 3330 | reverse complement strand
TCGTCCTGCGTGGGACAGGCCACCCGCACGATCTGGCAGCCCGACGCGGTCAGCTCCGCGATCTGCTGGAGCGTGGCACCGATGTCCGAGGTACGGGTGGTGGTCATCGACTGCACGGAAACCGGGGCGTCTCCACCGACCGCCACGGAGCCGACCTGGATCTGCCGGCTCTTCCGGCGCTCGGCAACCCTGGTCGGAACGGACGGCATGCCGAGAGAAATCGCAGTCATCTGCTGTGCAACCCCAAGTCGTGGATCAAGGCCCAGGTCCCGTCTTCAGGCGGGTTCCAGGCTTCGAGATTACGGCACCGGCCCCGGCCCGAGCACTCCCCCACCGCGAACCACTCGGTGGGGGGACCCCGTCCGCCGTCAAACCCACTCGATGGAAGGCGGCCGGGAACACGACGGGGACGGCCCGGAACATATCGTCCCGGGCCGCCCCGAACCGCGTGTGACGGGAGAGCGGCTACGAGATGCGCACCGGGTTCACCACGTCCGCGATGAGGACCAGCACCGTGAAGCAGATGAAGATGCCCGCCACCACGTAGGCCACCGGCATCAGCTTCGCCACGTCGAACGGGCCCGGGTCCGGCCTGCGCAGGACCTTGGCCAGGTTGCGGCGCAGGGACTCCCACAGCGCGCCCGCGATGTGCCCGCCGTCCAGCGGCAGCAGCGGGAGCATGTTGAACAGGAACAGGGAGAGGTTGAAGCCCGCGACCAGCATCACGGCCATGGCCAGCTGCTGCGAGGCCGGGATGTCGAGGGTGAAGATCTCACCGCCGACCCGGGCCGCGCCGACCACGCCCATGGGCGAGTCGGGCTCGCGCGGGGCGCCGTCGAAGGCGGCGTCCCACAGAGCCGGGATCTTGCCGGGCAGGGCGGCGATGGAGTCGACGGCCTCGCCCACCCGGTCGGTCATCCAGGACACGGAGTCGCCGAAGTCCTGCTTGACGACGCCGGTGGCCGCGCTGAAGCCGAGGAATCCGGCCTTGATGTACTCGCCCTGGACGTAGGTCCCGTCGGAGTCCTTCTTGGCGACCTGGTTGGTGGCGATCGTCGTGTGCAGGGTCAGTTCCTTGCCGCCCCGGTCCACGACGATGGCCACCTCCTTGCCGGCGCTGACCCGGATCAGGTCGGAGAGCGTGTTCCAGTCGTCCGTCCTCTCCCCGGCGAAGGAGACGATCTTGTCGCCCGGCTTCATGCCCGCGGCCGCGGCCGGGGAGGCCGGGTCGGTCGACCTGCACTCGTCGCGGTTCTGGCTCTGCGAGATGACGCAGGGGGAGATCGAGCTGACGGTGGTGGTCTGCTGCTGGATGCCGAAGCCCATCAGGACGGTGAGGAACAGGCCCACCGCGAGCACCAGGTTCATGAAGGGGCCCGCGAACATCACGATGACCCGTTTCCACGGCTTGCGCGTGTAGAACATGCGCGTCTCGTCGCCCGGCTGGAGCTCCTCGTAGGCGGCCGAGCGGGCGTCCTCGATCATCCCGCGCCAGGGTGAGGTGGAACGGGCCGTGATCCGGCCGTCGTCGCCCGGCGGGAACATGCCGATCATCCGGATGTAGCCGCCGAAGGGGATCGCCTTGACGCCGTACTCGGTCTCGCCCTTCTTGCGCGAGAAGATCGTCGGGCCGAAGCCGACCATGTACTGCGGCACCCGGATGCCGAAGAGCTTGGCCGTGGACAGGTGTCCCAGCTCGTGCCAGGCGATCGAGACCAGCAGGCCGACCGCGAAGACGACTATGCCGAGGATCATCATCAGGGCTGTCATGCACGCGCCTCCGCGATAGCCGTCAGTTCCTGGGACCGGGCCCGTGCCCAGGTCTCCGCTTCGAGGACGTCCGACACGGTGAGTGAAGTTCCCGTCGCCGGCGTGCCGTGCTCCTGCACGACCCGGGTGACGGTCTCCATGATCCCGTTGAACGGCAGCGCGCCCTTGCGGAACGCCTCCACACACTCCTCGTTGGCGGCATTGAACACCGCCGGGGCCGTGCCCGCGAGCTCGCCCACGTGCCGGGCGAGATTCACCGAGGGGAAGGCCTCGTCGTCGAGCGGGAAGAACTCCCACGTCGACGCGGTACTCCAGTCGAAGGCGGGCGCCGCGTCGGGGACCCGCCGGGGCCAGCCCAGACCGACGGCGATCGGCCCTCGCATGTCGGGGGGCGTCGCCTGCGCCAGCGTCGATCCGTCCGTGAACTCCACCATCGAGTGGACATACGACTGAGGATGCACGACCACCTCAATGCGGTCGAAGGGAATGTCGTAGAGGAGGTGCGCCTCGATGACCTCCAGTCCCTTGTTGACCAGGGTCGCGGAGTTGATCGTGATCACGGGGCCCATGGACCAGGTGGGGTGGGCGAGGGCCTCCTCGACGGTCACGTTCGCCAGCTGCTGCTTGGTGCGGCCGCGGAAGGGGCCTCCCGAGGCGGTGACGACCAGCTTGCGCACGTCCGCGCGGGTGCCGGCGGCGAGTGCCTGGAAGAGGGCCGCGTGCTCGGAGTCCACCGGGATGATCTGGCCGGGCTCGGCGAGCGCCTTGACCAGCGGGCCGCCGACGATGAGCGACTCCTTGTTGGCGAGCGCGAGGGTGCGGCCCGCCCGCAGGGCGGCGAGGGTGGGCGCCAGGCCGATGGAGCCGGTGATGCCGTTGAGGACGGTGTGGCAGTCGGAGGCGGCGAGCAAGGTGGCGGCCTCCGGGCCGGCCAGGATCTCGGGGAGCGGCTCCCCCGTCCCGTACGCGGCGGCGAGGGCCTCGCGCAGGGCCGCCACGACGTCCTCGCGGGCGACCGCGACGGTCCGCACCCGCAGCCTGCGGGCCTGCTCGGCGAGGAGGGCGACCCGGCCGCCGTTGGCGGACAGGCCGGTCACCCGGAAGCGGTCCGGGTTGCGCAGCACGAGGTCGATGGCCTGGGTGCCGATCGAACCGGTGGAGCCGAGGATCACCACGTCCTTCGGGCCGTCGCCCGCGACCGGGTCGTAGACGAGGTGCGGGTCGGCGAGGGGGGCTGGACTGTCGCTCATCCCCCCATTGTTGCCGCACCGGATGCGCGGCAGGACCGGGGTGTCCCCCCAGGAGGGTCCACCGGTCGCGCACGCCCCACCCCGCACGACCGGACGTGGTCGACCGTGTGCATTTCACATCGTCAGCTGTACGGAGTTTTCCGCACAGATTTCCATACAGATCATTTGGCCTATTTCGTTGGCACTTCACCTACCTGGGCCGCTAACTTTCGGCCCAGGATCTGCGGATCGATCGGGGGGACGTCCGCCTGGCTGGTCTCGCGCAGCATCTCCGCCCCGGTGTTCACCCGTCGGCTGCTCGCGCAGGAGCCGGGCTTCGGCACCCTGGCGCCGTCCCAGCTGGACGCGGCCTCCCGGGTGCTGACGTTCCGGCTGGGCCATGTGCAGCGCCGGCGGCTGCTGTGGGTGGTGTCCACCGACGGGCCCAGCCAGTTCACCGACGAGCGGACGGTGCGGGTGGGCGTCAGCGAGGAGCCCGCCCGGGAGCTGGCGACCACCATCGGCCTGGAGGCGAAGCTGGACATCCCGTTCCTCGCCGCGCAGGCCAGCGCGCAGTGGTCCCGGCTCACCCGGTCGACCATCTCGGTGAACACGGAGTCCGAGTTCACCCGGACGCTGTCGTACGACGTCCCCGAGGGCGGTCTGGACATCGCGCTGTGGCAGCTGGAGTCGCAGCTCGTCAGGCTGCTGGAGCTGCGGGCCGGCGCCGCCCTGCCGCCGGATCCGCTGCCGCCCTGGGTCGAGCCGGCGGCGACCGCGCGGGCCAGGAGCCGGGTGATCACCGTTCCCACGAACGTGGTCCGGGTGCTGACCAGGAGGGCACCCGGGGGCGGGGGCGACGCCGCCGGGACGTGAGTCCGCGCACCGTGGCGGGCTCACGTCCCGGCGCCCGCTCAGCGCACGGGCCGGTGGACGTTCGTCCGCTCGCTGGGGCCCGGTGTGGTGTCGGCGATCCAGGGACCGTCCCCGGACGGGTCGACGATGCCGTGCTCCAGCCATTCGTAGGTGCCGGACATGACGCCCTTGACGACCTTGCCGTCCACGTCGTCGGTGTTGCTCCACAGCCGGCCGAACAGCTCGTCGACGCGGATCCGGGACTGGCGGCAGAAGGCGTCGGCGAGCTGGTAGGCCTCCCGGCCGTTCTCGCCGCGCGAGCGCAGCATCTCGGCGCGCACACAGGCGGCGCTCATCGCGAACAGCTCCGCGCCGATGTCGACGATCCGGCCGAGGAACGCCTGCTTCGTCTCCATCCGGCCCTGCCAGCGGGACATGGCGTAGAACGTGGAGCGGGCGAGCTTGCGGGAGTGCCGCTCGACGTGCCGCAGATGCGGCGAGAGATCGATCCCGTGCTTGAACTCAGCGTAGGAGGAGGGCAGTTGGCCCGGACCCGCGACCAGCTTCGGCAGCCACTTGGCGTAGAAGACGCCCGCGTTCGCGCCCGCCTTCGCCTTGTCCTGGAGGGACTTGTCGGGGTCGATGAGGTCACCGGCGACCGAGAGGTGGGCGTCGACGGCCTCACGGGCGATGAGGAGATGCATGATCTCCGTCGAGCCCTCGAAGATGCGGTTGATCCGCAGGTCGCGCAGGACCTGCTCGGCGGGGACGGCCTTCTCGCCCCGGGCGGCCAGCGAGGCCGCCGTCTCGAAGCCGCGGCCGCCGCGGATCTGGACCAGCTCGTCGGCCATGCGCCAGCCCAGCTCGGAGGCGATGAGCTTGGCCAGCGCGCCCTCGATCCGGATGTCGTTGCGGTCCTCGTCCGCCATCTGCGAGGAGAGGTCGAGCACCGCCTCCAGGGCGAAGGTGGTCGCCGCGATGAAGCTGATCTTCGTGCCCACGGCCTCGTGGCGGGCGATCGGCCTGCCCCACTGCTCGCGGGCCGCGGACCACTCGCGGGCGATCTTCAGCGACCACTTGCCCGCCGCCACGCAGGACGCGGGCAGCGAGAGCCGGCCCGTGTTGAGCGTGGTCAGGGCGATCTTCAGGCCCACGCCCTCGGGGCCGATGCGGTTCGCGGCCGGGACCCGCACCTGGTGGAAGCGGGTCACACCGTTCTCGATGCCGCGCAGGCCCATGAAGGCGTTGCGGTTCTCGACGGTGATGCCGGGCGAGTCCGCCTCCACGACGAAGGCGGTGATGCCGCCCTTGTGGCCCTCGCTCTTCGGCACCCGGGCCATCACGACCAGCAGGTCGGCCACCACGCCGTTGGTGGTCCACAGCTTCACGCCGTCGAGGATGTAGTCGTCCCCGTCCGGCACCGCGCTCGTCGCGAGCCGCGCCGGGTCGGAGCCGACGTCCGGCTCGGTGAGGAGGAAGGCGCTGATGTCGGTGCGGGCGCAGCGCGGCAGGAACCGCTGCTTCTGTTCCGGGGTGCCGAACAGCTTGAGCGGCTGCGGCACGCCGATGGACTGGTGCGCCGAGAGCAGCACGCCGACCGCGGGGCTGGCCGAGCCCACCAGGGCCAGCGCCTTGTTGTAGTAGACCTGGGTGAGGCCGAGGCCACCGTACTTGGGGTCGATCTTCATGCCGAGGGCGCCGAGCTCCTTGAGCCCGTTGATCACCTCGTCGGGGATGCGGGCCTCACGCTCGATGAGGGCCGAGTCCACCTTCGTCTCGCAGAAGGCGCGGAGTTTCGTCAGGAACTGCTCACCGCGCCGGACGGCCTCGTCGGTGGGCAGCGGATGGGGGTGGATGAGGTCCAGCCGGAAGCGGCCGAGGAACAGTTCCTTGCCGAAGCTGGGTTTGCGCCAGTCCTGCTCCCGGGCTGCCTCGGCGACCTGGCGCGCCTCGCGCTCGGTGACAGTGGGTTTCTTGAGGGGTGGTGCGGACATGAGGCTCACCTCGCCGCGAATCGGGATCTCGGGCCACATTGGTTACCGATGGGTGCTACCCGATCGTTGGTACCCGATCCGGGGCGAGGTGGCCACCCCACGCGCGTGCGTCCGGCGGGTACCGGCCGGGCGGGGATCCGGTCCGGGCCGCCCGTTCCCTCGAAGGGCCCGGCACCGGCTCGGCCGACGGGGAGGCCACCGTCGTCGAGGCGGAGCTTGCGCCGAACGAGTGGTGGCCGCGGGAGCCGGAAAAGCTTGCCGTACTCTTCTCCACCAATCCCCCACAACTCGCTGTCGAAGCGCTTCGACAACCTATGGACACCCACTCCCGCTGGAGCTACTGTCGAACCACCCTCACCCGCCCCTGTTCGCCCTGCGCACTGTCGAAGCGCTTCACAAAAAGCTTGGAGAGCTGGATGGTCACCCTCGCCGAGGTCGCCCAGCACGCCGGAGTCTCGGCGAGCACGGTGAGCTATGTCCTCAGTGGCAAGCGGTCCATCTCCACGACCACCCGGCAGCGGGTCGAGCAGAGCATCCGGGAGCTCGGCTACCACCCGAACGCGGGCGCCCGCGCCCTGGCCAGCAGCAGGTCGAACATCGTCGCGCTGATGATCCCGCTGCGCACCGACATGTACGTGCCGGTGATGATGGAGATCGCCATCGCGGTGGCCACCACCGCGCGGACCTACGGGTACGACGTCCTGCTGCTGACCGGCGAGGAGGGTCCCGACGCCGTCCGCCGCGTCACCGGCAGCGGGCTCGCCGACGCGATGATCCTGATGGACGTCGAACTCGACGACGAGCGGCTGCCGCTGCTGCGCTCCACCGACCAGCCGTCCGTGCTCATCGGGCTGCCCGCCGACACCTCCGGTCTGACCTGCGTCGATCTGGACTTCGCGGCGACCGGCGCGCTGTGCGTGGAGCACCTGGCGATGCTGGGGCACCGTGACATCGCTGTCATCGGCGAGGCGCCGGCCGTCTACGAACGGCACACCGGCTTCGCCGAGCGCACGCTCGACGGTCTCCGCCACCGGGCGAAGGAGCTGGGCCTGCGGCTGCTGCACCGCCCGTGCGAGGGCGGGTACGACGCGATGGCCGTGACCCTGGCCCGGGTCCTCGACGAGCGTCCGGGCACCACCGGTTTCGTCGTGCAGAACGAGTCGGCGGTCGAGCCGCTGCTCGCGCTGCTGCGCCAGCAGGGACGGGCCGTGCCCGAGGACGTGTCGGTGGTGGCCATCTGCCCCGACCAGGTCGCCGTCCAGGCCTCGGTGCGGCTGACGTCGGTCGCCATCCCCGCGCAGGAGATGGGCCGGCACGCCGTGGAACGCCTCGTCGCCAAGCTGGAGGGGCACGGCGGCGACGAGGTCGTGCTGATCGCTCCCGAGCTGACCGTCCGGGCGAGCACGGGACCGGCGCCCACCGCCTCCTGAACCACCCTGCCACCCCGCCTTTTCCGTCGTCGCGCCCGTTGCCAGGGCACCGCCATGTCTGCACTCCTTCAAGGAGCACCTCACATGAACCAGCCTGCCGAGAACCAGCCTCAGGTCAGCCTCGCGCAGTCGTCGCCCACGGTCGGCACCTTCCGTGAGCACGGCGGCGCACTGGAGTGGAGCGGCCGCCAGGAGACCCTGCGGGTCGAGCCGTGGGGTCCGGACGCCGTCCGCGTGCGCGCCCGGCTGGGCGGGCCGATCCTCGAAGGGCTGCCGGGCGCGCTGCTCGACGAGCCGCCGGCCGCCGAGAGCAGCGTCAAGATCACCGACGCCGAGGGGCGGCTGACCGTCGGCGCCCTCACCGTCGAGGTGGACGCCGAGGGCATGATCAGGTTCCTGCGGACGGACGACCGCGCCGAGATCCTCGCCGAGGAGCGCGCCCACTTCTGGTGGCCGGGCACCCGCCTGTACACGGCCGTCGGCAACGGCCACCACCGCCTGGAACAGCGCTTCGCCGCCTACGACGACGAGAAGCTGTACGGCCTGGGCCAGCACCAGCACGGCCGCCTCGACCAGAAGGGCCTGGTCGTGGACCTGGTCCAGCGCAACGCCGAGGTGAGCATCCCGGTGCTCACCTCGAGCCGCGGCTACACCCTGCTGTGGAACAACCCGGCGATCGGCCGGGTCGAACTGGCCGGCAACGGCACCCGCTGGGTCGCGGACTCGGCCCGGCAGATCGACTACTGGATCACCGCAGGCACCCCGGCCGACGCCCAGCGCCGCTACAGCGCGGCCACCGGCCGCACGCCGATGCTGCCGGAGTGGGCGGCGGGCTTCTGGCAGTGCAAGCTGCGCTACCGCACCCAGGACGAACTCCTCGGCGTGGCACGGGAGTACAAGCGCCGGGGGCTGCCGCTCGACGTCATCGTCTGCGACTTCTTCCACTGGACCCACCTGGGCGACTGGAAGTTCGACCTCGCCGAGTGGCCCGACCCGGCGGCGATGGTCCGTGAACTCGACGACATGGGCGTCAAGTTGGCGGTGAGCGTCTGGCCGTCGGTGTCGCCGCTGAGCGAGAACCATCCGGTGCTGGAGCAGCGCGGCTATTTCATCGGCACCCAGTACGGCCCGATGGCCCACGCCGACTGGCCGGACAAGGGCGTCGCGTCGACGGTCCAGGTGGCGTTCTACGACGCGACGAATCCCGGCGCCCGGGAGTTCGTGTGGTCGAAGGTCCGCGACAACTACCTGACCCCGTACGGGATCACGGCGTTCTGGCTGGACGCCTGCGAGCCCGAGCTGAAGCCCGGCTTCCAGGAGAACCTGCGCTACTGGGCGGGACCGGGCCTGGAGGTCGGCAACAGCTACCCGGCCGAGAACTCCCGCACCTTCTACGAGGGTCTGCGCGCCGCGGGCGAGAACGAGATCATCAGTCTCAACCGCTCGGCGTGGGCGGGCAGCCAGCGCTACGGCGCCGCCCTGTGGTCCGGTGACATCGGCACCGACTTCGCGACCCTGCGCCGGCAGATCGCGGCGGGCCTGAACACCGCGCTGTCGGGCATCCCGTGGTGGAACACCGACATCGGCGGCTTCCACGGCGGCGACCCGGGCGACCCGGCGTACCGGGAGGTGATGGTCCGCTGGTTCCAGTTCGGCGCGCTGTCCCCGCTGATGCGGCTGCACGGCTTCCGCGACCCGGGCATGCCGCTGGGCCCGGACATGACCGGCGGCCCGAACGAGGTGTGGTCGTACGGCGAGGAGGCCGGCGCGGTCCTGGAGAAGTACCTGCGGCTGCGCGAGCGGCTCAAGCCGTACGTGCTGCGCGTGATGCGGGAGGCCCACGAGGAGGGGCTGCCGCCGATGCGGCCGCTGTTCCTGGAGTTCCCGGACGACCACGCGGCCTGGTCGGTGGACGACTCCTACCTCTTCGGCCGGGACCTGCTCGTCGCCCCGGTGCTGACGGCGGGCGCCACGGCCCGCACGGCCTACCTGCCGGCGGGCGCGGCCTGGACGGACGCGTGGACGGGTGAGACGTACGAGGGCGGCGCGGCCGTGACGGTCGACGCCCCGCTGGACCGCCTCCCGCTGTTCCTGCGGGACGGCGCGCGGCTGCCGGTGACGGAGTAGCCGCGCGGGGAGGGGAACACGGGCGGCCGGTCCCGGCTCAGGGGAGGGACCGGCCGCCCGCGGAAACCTCCGGCGCCGGCGCACTCCCGTCACGGAAAGGGGCGCCCGTGAGGCGCCCGTGCACGTCCTGAGGCTCGCGGGCCGGGGCCGACCGGACGCGGGAACGCCGGCCGGCCCCGGCCCCGGCGTCAGCTGCTGCTGACCGTGAGGTTGTTGGTCACGAAGTCCAGCCCGCCGGAGGACGAGGTGATCTCATATCCGAACTGCACGTCGCCGATGGTCTCGTTGCCGAACCAGCCCTTCGTGTCCTTGATCCACTTGAGGATCGGCAGAATGCTGACGGTGCCGGACGACGAGTCGGACGTGCGCAGGAACGAGAACACCTCGTTCGCGCCGTTGTCGCCCTTGTAGACGGTCCAGGTGTGGCCGCCGAGGGTGACGTTGCCCTGCGAGGTGCCGAGCGGACCGACGGCGCCGTTGTAGTTCACCCAGAGCATGATCTCGTAGTCGTAGTCCGTGTCCCAGATGTCGTACGACGTGTTGTAGGCGCCGGACGACGGGACCGTGACGTTGTAGCTGCTGGACAGCGAACCGAGCGAGGTGATCGTCTTGTTGATCACCTTCTTGGAGTTGGGGTACGACTTGATGCCGCCGGTGTTCGGGTGGTTGGCCCAGACGCCCCAGTTGGTACCGGAGTTGGCCCAGACGCACTGGCTGCCGGCGCCGGAGCCCCAGATGTTGTTGTAGAGCGTGTAGCCGTTCAGGCTGGTGTTGCCCCACTGGTCGCAGGAGTTCCAGACGGCGGCCTGGGCGGGGGCTGCGGCGAGTCCGACGGTCGCGCCGAGGGCGAGCGCCGGGGCCAGCAGGGCTGTGCCGACCCTGCTCGGCATGCGTGTTGCCATGGTGTCCCTTCCATGGGTGGGGGGAGTCACCACGTCCCCGAGGTGAGGACGTGGTCTTCTCCGGCGACCAGGTCGAGCGGCGATGCGCCGCCGGAGGAAGTCCGGACTTCGATGCGGTGACCGCGTCGCGGCCGCAGGACGGCCCGGGCGCCGCCGGGGCCCCAGGTGAGGTCGATCTCGGCGCCGAACCGGGTCCGCACGCCCCGCAGTTCGCCCGACACGAGCGCCGGGGGGAGAGCGGGCAGCAGGACCAGCCGGTCGGGGGTCGACTGGACGAGCATCTCGATCAGCACGGCCGGGAGGGTGTGCGCGGCGTCGGCGTTGTACACGTCGCGGCGCGGGTAGTGGGAGCTCATCAGGGAGGCGTGGAAGAAGTCGCCGTCCAGGACCTCGCCGAGGGCGTGGGCGGCCCGCCGCCCGTCCCGGAGACGGGCCGCGATCAGCGCGTGGTGCAGGTGGCCGTGCGCGGAGTCGTTCTCGGCGCCGCGCAGTTCCAGGGCGCGCAGAGCGGCGGCGGCCGTCCGCGGGGTGTCGTAGGGGTTGATCTCGTCGAGGGGCCAGACGCCGTAGAGGTGGCTCAGATGACGGTGCTCGTAGGTGTCGCCGAGGCCGGGCCCGGCCCATTCGGCGAGGGCGCCGTCGGCGTTGATGCGGTGCGGCGGGAGGCGGTCGGCGAGGGCACGCCAGCGGTCGGCGTCGGCGGAGTCCGGGTGGTGACCGGCGGCCGTCAGCAGCGCGTGCCGGGCCGCCGAGAGGTCCATCGCCGCGTTCACGGCGCCCCAGCTGCCGCCCGTGGGCCGGTTCTCCGGCGAGTAGGAGGGGACGACGACGAGCGGCCCGTCGGGGTCGCCGGGGTCGGTGCGGGTGAGGAAGTCCTCGTAGAAGCGGGCGACCTCGGCGAGGGCGGCGGCGGTGCGCGGGTCGCGTTCGCCGCGGGTCGCGTCGTGGTCGACGAGGGGTTTGAGCAGCCAGTCGGCGCCGGCCGTCCACAGGTGGAGCGGGTATTCGCGGCTGAAGTGGTAGGTCAGCCCGGACTCGCCGTCGGAGTGCGCGGGCGCGACCACGCCCCGGGCGCCGAAGACCGCGCGGGCGTTCTCCCGCCAGTCGTCGAGCTGCCGGTGGATCAGGGAGGCCAGCGCCTCGGTGACCTCCGGCAGCGCGCCGGCGGCGGCGGAGGCCGTCTGGAGGTTGACGTTGGCGTCGTTGGTGAACGCCCCCGCCCAGGCGGTGTCCCAGTCGCCCGTCCACAGTCCCGGCAGCCGGGGCGGGTTGAGCCCGGAGGAGGAGAGGAGGTGGTAGCGCCCCGCCGCGAAGAGACGCTCGAGCAGCGCCCTGCTGCGGGGCCGCTCCAGCAGCTCGGAGCCGGGGAGCCCGCGCTCGTCGGGCTCCGCGTGCAGGTCGAGGCTGACGCGCTCGTAGGCGGTGCGGTGCAGCGGGAGGTGGCGGGCGAGCAGATCGTCGTAGCGGTGCGGCAGCTCGCTCAGGGCGCGCTGTTCCCCGGTGACGTCCAGTTCGCCGGTGTGCCTGCGGACCCGGGTGAGCAGCAGCACGGACTCCGCGCCGGTCACCCGCACCCCGGGGTGGACGAGCCGGGTGCGGCCGCCGGTGACGACGACGAGGGTCACGCCCGTGTACGCGCGGTCGCTGCCGGGGTAGCGGGCGCGCAGGGTCAGCAGCGCGCCGCCCGGGGTGAGGACGGACCCCT
Organism: Streptomyces sp. 3330; assembly: GCF_031456635.1. Taxonomy (NCBI): domain Bacteria; kingdom Bacillati; phylum Actinomycetota; class Actinomycetes; order Kitasatosporales; family Streptomycetaceae; genus Streptomyces; species Streptomyces sp. 3330. Next base: position 265,510 of record NZ_JAVDVA010000012.1, on the reverse strand, counting down.
GGCCGACGGCGAGGTCGGCGGGGGCGCCCGGCAGCCGGTGGTCCAGCCGGATGTCCAGGTCCGGGCCGGTGGCCTCGTGGACGATCACGTCGTCGGCGCGGGAGACGAAGAGCCGGCCGGCGCCGCCCGCGCAGCTCGCGGCGGTCTCGCCGGTGGTGAAGTCGACGGACCGCATGAGCCCACGGCGCGGCTCGTCCGAGGGCGCTGTCAGCCGTATCAGGAAGGCCGGGTGGAAGGGCTGGACCCACTGCAGGGGCCGGTGGTCGGTGAAGTGCTCGGCGGCATCCCCCTGCCCGGCCAGCAACTTGTCCTGGAGCGCCGCGAGTTCGGCGGCGAGTTCCGGCGGACGGGCGTGTTCCGCGCCGTTGGGACGGACCAGGGTGTGATGGGTGACGACGACCCGCTCGTCGTACGGATCACCGGACATGAGGGTGCCGTGCCGCCCGTTGCCGCTGAGGAAGGCGTCCTCCCAGCGGTCGGCGGGCCGGTGCTCGTGGGTTCCGTGCACGGGACGGCCGGTGCCCGGGAGGCCGGGACGCGCACGGGGCGCGGAGGCGGTCATGGTCGCAGCACCGCCACGCCGTAGCGGCCCAGGGTGATCTCGTCGGTGCAGGGCTTCCCGGTCAGCAGGTCGTGCCGGGTACCCGGGAGCGCGACGGTCACCGGCTCGCGGCCGTGGTGGAGCAGGAACAGCAGCTCTCCCCGGCGTACCGCCTCGACCTCCGGCGGGAGGCCTTCGAGGACGGGGCGGGCGCCCGCGTCGGCGGCGATGCGGGCGAGCAGCGCGCGGAGGGCCTCGGGTTCGGGGAGGGTGGAGACGTACCAGGCGCGGTCCTTGCGCAGGACGGCGGGCAGCCCGTCGAGTTCGCCGCCCCGGTAGACGGCTTCCACCGCGTCCGGTTCGGCTTCCAGCTCCTCCGACCACAGGGTCCCGCGGAACCCGTCGGTCACGACGTCCTCGCCGGGCTCCAGCGGCCACCACTCGTGCAGGGTCCGGATGCCGAACAGCTCCCGCAGGCGGGCGTCCATCCCGCCGGGGCGGACCCGGTCGTCCTGGTCGGCCACCCCGGTCAGGAAGCCGGTCACGAGGGCGCCGCCGCCGCGGACGTGGGCCAGCAGATTGTCGATCGCCGCGTCCGTCATCGCGTACAGCTGCGGGACGACGACCAGCCGGTAGCCGCCGAGGTCGTGCTCGGGGTGGGCGAAGTCGGCGGTGAGGTGGGCTTCGCACAGGGCGCGGTGCCAGGCGTGCAGGACGGCCGCGTGGTCGACGTGGGTGGAGGGGCGGCCGTCCTGGGAGCCGGCCCACCAGGCGTGCCAGTCGTGCAGGATCACGATGTCCGCGCGGATCCGGCTGCCGCTCACCTCGGGGCCGATCGCGGCGAGTTCGGCGCCGAGCCGCTTGACCTCCTGGAAGGCGCGGCCCCGCTCCCCCGCGTGGCCGACCATCCCGGAGTGGAACTTCTCGGCGCCCTGCCGGGACTGGCGCCACTGGAAGTAGCAGACGGCGTCCGCGCCGCGGGCCACGGCCTGGAGCGACCAGAGCCGGTTGAGGCCCGGCGGCTTGGGGTGGTTCACTCCGCGCCAGTTGACCGGTCCCGCCGCCTGTTCCATCAGCATCCAGGGGCCGCGCGCCTGGGAACGGGTCAGGTCCTGCACGAGGGCCCCGTGCCGGGCGCCCTGCGGGTCGCGCGGGTCCGGGTACAGGTCGACGGAGACGACGTCCTCCTCCTCGGCCCAGCGCCAGGTGTCCTGACCGAAGAAGAGCGGCATGAAGTTGGTGGTGACCGGGAGGTGCGGGGTGTGCCGGGCGACGATGTCCCGTTCGGCGAGGTAGCACTCCAGGAGCATGTCTGAGGTGAAGCGCCTGAAGTCCAGCACCTGGGCGGGGTTCTTCAGGTAGTGGGTGCGGCGGGCGGGCAGCACGGACTCCCAGCTGTCGTGGCGCTGGCTCCAGAAGTCCGTGCCCCAGGCGGTGTTGAGGGCGTCCAGGGTGCCGTACCGCGCGCGCAGCCAGCGGCGGAAGGCGACGGCCGCCTCGTCGCCGTGATCGGCCGTGCAGTACTCGTTGTTGATGTGCCACATCGTGAGGGCGGGGTGGCCGCCGTAGCGGGCGGCCAGGTCCTCGGTGATGGCGGCCGCGTACCGTCGGTAGGTGGCGCTGGAGTGCGAGAAGTGCTGCCGTCCGCCCCACCACTCGACATCGCCGTTCTCGTCGCGGGGCAGGGTGTCCGGGTGCAGCCGGCCCAGCCACGGGGGCGGGGCGGAGGTGGGGGTGGCGAGGACGACGCCGACGCCGTTCGCGTGCATCAGGTCCATCAGCGTGTCGAGCCAGCCGAACTCCCGTGCCCCCGGCTCGGGTTCGAGCCTGGACCAGGAGAAGACGCCGAGGGTGACCGAGTTGACGCCGGCGTCCCGCATGAGCCGGACGTCCTCGTGCCAGGTCTCCTCGGGCCACTGCTCGGGGTTGTAGTCGCCGCCGAAGAGGATCCGGCCGCGGGTGGCGTCGGCGAGCGAGGGCCGGTGGGCGGCGGTCATCGGACGGGCTCCCCGTACTGGATGCCCCGCCCGTTGGTGGCGATGTACACCCGGCCGTGGATGCGCGGGTCGGCGGCGAGAGCCGCGCCGATCCAGCCCCACTGGTGCCGGTCGTCGTTGATCCGCACCCAGGTCTTCGCGCCGTCGTCGGAGCGGTACACGGCGGTGATCGCCTCGGTGGAGCCGACCAGGTAGACCGCCGGGTACGCGGCGCCCTCGGCGGCCTTGCCGAAGGCCAGCGTGGAGGAGGCCCGGCAGCTGGTCAGCTTGGCGAAACCCGCGCCGCCGTCGGTCGATCGGTACAGGCCGTTCCCCTTGGTGCTCAGCCACAGGTCGCCGGAGCGCCCCGGGGCCGCGGCGAGCTGGAACTGGCTGTCTCCCGAGGGCAGCCCGCCCGCCCGCGCGGTGAAGGTGAGGCCGGCGTCGGCACTGGCGAACAGGGTTCCGGTGTCGGTGTCGTACGCGTAGAAGCGTGCCGGGTCGGCCGGGTCGGCGAGCGGGGTGGCGCCCTTGGGGAAGGAGGGGACCTCCGACCAGGTCGCCCCGTTGTCCGCGGAACGCCGGGCGGGGTACTTGGTGCCGTCCCAGTGCACGAAGGTCCACAGCAGGACACTGCCGTCGGCGTTCACGGCGATGGGCCCCGGCGCGTTCACGGCGAGGTCGGGCTGGGCGGCGAAGGGCGCCCAGGATCTGCCGCCGTCGGCCGACCAGGCGCCGTTGCCGTGGTCGCCCCAGCCGGTGCGGACGACGTACGACGGTTTGTCCGCGGCCTGCGCGAGTCCCGTCACCGTGCCGAACACGGGGTTCGTCGCCATGCCCCGGGACGGTGAGGCCGTGAGCCGCTCGTGGTACATCACCCCGACGTCCCCGAGGCCGCTGATCAGGTGCGCCTCCCCGGTCGGGGGCGAGATCAGCTGGCGTACGGAGGCCTCCTCCAGGCCGCGGGTCCGCGGGGCCCAGTGCTTCAGGTCCCGGGTGCCGTAGAGCGTGGCGCCGGTGCCGAAGACGACGTGCTCGGAGTCGTACGGGTCGACGGCGACGGCCTGGATCCACCAGCCGAACTTGGGGGTTTCGGTGCCGAAGGTGAGGAACGGGGTCTCGGACACGTCGAGGACCGCCGTGTCCTTGAGGGAGGTCCAGGTGCGGCCGCCGTCCGTGGTCCGGTACAGGGTGTCGACCGCCGCCCAGCGGTTGTTGGTGGAGACGACGACGGTGCCGGGGCGCCGGGCGTCCACGGCGGCTCCGCCGTAGCCGAAGGTGTCTCCGGGCGCGGGCCGGACCGGGGTGACGTCGGTCCATCTGCCGCTCGCGGTCGCCAGCTTGTGCACGCTGCCGTCCGCCTGGCCGTTGGGCCCCGGCGCGTCGGCGTACGTCACGTACAGTTCGCGGGTGTGACGGTCGTAGGCGGCGCGGACGGGCACCTTCGCGAAGGCGCCGGCGGGCCGGCCGGGGACGGCCTCCCAGGTGGCGCCGTCGGCGGTCCGGTACAGGTTGGCCGTCGTCCCGTCGGAGTCGCCCCAGCCGGCGTAGAGGGTGCGGCCCGCGGCGACGAGCAGGGTGACGCCCTGGCCGCTCGCGCCCGGGGCGCCCGGGAAGCCGGTGACCGCCGCCCAGGTGGCGCCCCGGTCGGTGGACCTGAGGAGGCCGTCGTGGCGGGTCCCCAGCCACAGGGTGTCGCTGTCCCGCGGGTCGACCAGCAGCCGCTCCCCCGCTCCCCGGCCGTCCTCGTTGCCGCCGAGCTTCACGGCGAGGTCGCTGCGGCTCCAGGTGGCGCCGCGGTCCTCGGAGCGCAGCACGGCCCCGTTGCCCGCCCAGGACTGGGCGTACGCGCCGAGGGCGAGGTAGAGGCGGTCGGGGTGCGCGGGGTCGACGGCGAGGGCCTCGACGCCGAGGAGGTTCCAGTCGTCCCAGCCGAGATGGTCGGTGAGCGGGGTCCAGCGGGCCGTGCGGTCGTCCCAGCGGTAGGCGCCGCCGATGTCGGTACGGGCGTAGGCGAGACCGCGGACGGCCGGGTGGAAGAGCACGCCGGTGACGAATCCGGTGCCGCCGATCACGGCGTTGCGCCAGCGGTAGCCTCCGGCGGTCGTGCCGGGTCGCGTCGGTGCGGCTTGGGCTCGGTTGTAAGTGCCTGGGAGTGCGGTGAGCGTGGCGGCGCCTGCGGTGCTGGTGAGGAGGGTGCGGCGGGTGGGGTGCATGTTGGGGTACCTCGGTGGGTGAAGGCCAATGGGTCCGGGGTGTGTCGTTCGTGTGCGGGTGGTGGGGGCTGGTCGCGCAGTTCCCCGCGCCCCTGGCAGGGCCGGTCGCGCCGGCCCTGCCAGGGGCGCGGGGCTGTTTCGTCCTGCGGCTCCGCCGCGCGGACGCGGCCGACCACGGCGAACCCTCGGCCGCCGTAGCTCCCGCGCTCCGGACGCCGGAGGTCAGCCCTTGACGGCCCCCGTCAGCATCCCCTTCTTGAAGTGCTTCTGGACGAACGGGGACAGCACCGCCACCGGCAGCAGCGCCAGCACCATGACCGCCATCTGCACGGCCAGTCCCGACAGCTGCCCCGTCTTGATCGCCTGCCCCAGCCCGACCGGCGCCTCCTGCTTCTGCACCAGCTGGATCATGACGTTCTGCAGCGGCATCATGTCCTGGTCGTTGAGGTACAGCGACGCGTTGAACCAGGCGCTCCAGTACCCGACGGCGTAGAACAGCGTGATGACGGCCAGCACCGCCCTGGACAGCGGCATGACGATCTGCCAGAGGATGCGGAGGTCGCCCGCCCCGTCGATCCGCGCGCTGTCGATGAGCTCCTGCGAGATCCCCATGAAGAAGCCGCGCAGGACCAGGATGTTGAACACGCTGATCGCGCTCGGCAGGATCAGCGCGAGATAGGTGTCCATCAGGCCCAGGGACTGCACCAGGAGGTAGGTGGGGATCAGGCCCGCGCTGAAGAACATCGTCGCCAGCAGGACCATCAGGATCCAGCGGTGCCCGAGCGAGCCCGAACGGGAGAGGCCGTAGGCGCACAGGACGGAGACGCCCATCGAGAAGAGCGTGCCGACGAGGGTGATCAGGACGCTGATCACCGCGGCGCGGGTGACCTGTCCGCCGCTGAGCAGCTCCCGGTAGGCGATGAAGGTGATCCCCTTGGGCACCATCACCAGGCCGCCGGCCTCGTCGATGGTCTTCCGCGAGGAGAGGCTGGTGACGAGGACGATCCACAGCGGGAAGAGGATCGCCAGGCAGGCGAAGGACAGGGCGATGCCCTTGCCCGCGAGGCCGGCCCTGCTGGGCTCCTCCTCCCACGCGGGTCTGGGTGGCGCCGCCCACCGGCCGGGTGTGCGCACGGGTTCGTCCATCACGGCGGTCACTTCTGGTACACCCCCTGCTCGCCCATCAGATGGGCCACCTTGTTCGCGACGAGCACCAGTCCGAGGCTGATGACGCCCTTGATCAGACCTGCGGCGGCCGCGTAGCCGAAGTCCTGGTTGCGGACGCCGTTCCACCACACGAAGGTGTCGAGGACCTCCGAGGCGCCCGGTCCGACCGCGTCGCGCTGGAGCAGGATCTGTTCGAAGCCGACCGTCAGCGCGTCGCCCACCCGCAGCACCAGCAGCAGCGCGATCACCGGTCGCAGGGCCGGAAGCGTCACGTGCCACATGCGGCGCCAGCGGTTCGCGCCGTCCATCGCGGCCGCCTCGTACAGGTCGGGGTTGACCGAGGCCAGCGCGGCGAGGAAGACGATGATGCCCCAGCCGGCGTCCTTCCAGACGCTCTGCGCGGTGATCAGGAACTTGAAGGTCTCCGGGTCCGTCATGATGTCGATGCCGTCGTACCCGTGCTGCCGCAGCAGCTGCGAGAGGATTCCCGCACCGCCGAACAGCTGCTGGAACACGGCGATCACCAGCACCCAGGAGAAGAAGTGCGGCAGGTAGAGGATCGCCTGCGACACCGCCCGGACCCGGGGCCTGACCACGCTGTTGATGAGCAGCGCCAGCCCGATCGGGATCGGGAAGTACAGCACCAGCTGGAGGAAGAACAGCACCAGGGTGTTCCGGACGGCCTCCCAGAAGGCCGAGTCCTCGAAGAGCCGCTGGAAGTTCTCCAGGCCCACCCAGGGGCTGTGGAAGAGGGCGACGACCCCGTTGTCGCTGATGTAGGGGTCGTAGTCCTGGAAGGCGACCACGTTGCCGAGGATCGGCACGTAGTTGAAGAGCAGGATGAGGACGACCGCCGGGAGCGTCATCAGCAGCAGGACGCGGTCCCGTCTGAGCCTGACCCGCAGACCCAGCTTCGCGGAGGGCCGTTTCCCCCGGTGGCCGGTGGCGCCGCCGGGCGCCACCGGGGTCCTTCCCGTCTCGTCGGCCTCGGCCCTGCTCCGAGGCACCGTGCTGTGCGACACGGTCGTTCTCCTCGCCTCGCTGCCGTCAGCCCGTCGCCGTGCCGTTGTCGTCGAGCAGCTTGCGGTACCAGGCGCGCAGCTCGTCGCCGCCCTTCTTCTTCCAGTCGGAGACGGCCGCCTGCATGTCGCTGATCTTCTTGCGGCCGCGGACGATGTCGTCCTCCAGCTGCTCGAAGTCGTTGGAGAGGTTGGTCCAGCGGCTGGGCTCGGTGATCTGCATGCCGTAGAAGGCCGACTTCTTGGTGAAGGCGCCCATCCGCTGCTGCCACTCGACCTGGCCCTTGGCGATGTCCGGGAAGTCGGGGTGGGCGATGGTCGAGGCCGGGCTCGCGACCATCACGAAGGCGTTGAGGACCTCCTGGTTGCCCTTGTCGTTCTTGACGGGCACCCCGTCCTTGACGCTGTAGTGCGTGCCCTCCACCCCGTAGTTGGTGAGCATGTACTCCTTGGTGCCGTACGGGGCGGCGGTGACGTTCGCGACGGCCAGCACATCGCGGATGACGGCCTCGGAGGCCTTCTTGTTGACGAAGGCGAAGATGTTGGCCGGCTGGGTGGCGTAGATGACCGGGTCCGCGTCGCCGTGGCCGAAGATGTCCATGCCCCAGATCCGGAAGTCCGGGTTCTGCGCCGCCTGCGAGGCCTGCTGCCCGTACCAGCTGGAGATGTCGTTGTTGTAGATGAGGAACTCGCCGGCCGCGAACTTGGTGCTCGGGTCGACGGCCTGGCTCTTGCCCAGCTTGAAGTCCGGGTGCACGTAGCCGGCGGCGAACAGCTTGCGCGTCCACTCCAGCGCCTCGAGGTACGCGTCCAGCTCGATGCGGTTGACCAGCTTGTCGCCGTCGAGGATCCAGCCGAGCGGCTTCTCCCCGCCGGACGGGACCCCGAAGCTGTTGAAGGCGGTCCACTTCATGTCGCCGCAGGCCCACACCTTGGCCTTGGCGTTGGTGATCTCCTTGGCCAGGGCCGTGAACTCGTCCGTCGTCGTCGGGACCTCGTAGCCGTTCTTGTCGAACAGGTCCTTGCGGTAGAAGGGCACGATGTTGGTGACGTAGGACGACGGCATCGGCAGACCGCGCAGCTTGCCGCCGAAGAGGGAGCGCTGCCAGGCGTCGGTCGGGATCGCCGCGAGGTTCGGGTACTCCTTGACCTTGTCGCCGGACAGGTACGGGCCCAGGTCGGCGAACTTGCCGAGGATGGCGCTGGGTATCTTGCCGCCCATGTTCCAGCCGGGGACGACGACCACGTCCGGCACGTCGCTGGAGGCGAGCACGGCGCCGAGTTTCTGGTCGTAGGTGTTGCCGTCCTGGTTCTGCCAGACGACGTCGACGCCGATGAGGGCGTTCATGGCCGTGTAGTAGGCGTTGTCGCCCTTCGGCGGCGAGCCCCAGAACGGCGACATGACGGTGACCTTGCCGCCCTTGCCGAGCTTCTCCTGCACCGAGGTCTTCAGCGTGGCGAGGTCGAGCTTGCTCGTGAAGCCGACCGAGGAGCCGTTCTTGGACGGGATGTCGGGCGTCACCACGTTGCTGGCCACGTAGGCGGGCAGGAGCTTCTTGGCGTCCTTGCCCGAGGTGGTGCCGTCGCGCGAGCCGCTGTCCGTGCCGCCGCAGGCGGCAAGCAGCGGCATCCCTCCCGCCACCGCGGCGGTGGCGACCGCCGTGGAGGCGAGGAAGCTTCTCCGGCTCGGGCCGGAGGAGGCGGAAGCGGCGTTCGGCGTCATTGCGTCAACCCTTCATGGCGCACCAGGACACCCGGCGGTGGCCGTCGGCTGCGGTGTCTCGAGTGGAACTGGCTGAGCTGAAGCGATCCTCCGACGAACGTCTCGTCGCGGTCCAGTCGAAGCGCTTCGATGTTGCTGCGAGGTTAAGTGAACACCCCGGGGTGCACAAGGGTCGCTCCCAACATTCCTCCGAGGTATCAGGGGCGACCTCTCCTTATGTGCCGCTTGAAATAGCGGTGAAGTCCCCTTGACACCCACCGCACCGTCGAATGAGCATCGAAGCGCTTCGAAAGAGCCTCCCCGCTCCACCGCAAAGGGATCCCCACGTGACCGCACACACGCCGCCCACGCCGCCGTTCCGCGACCCGCAGCTGCCGTTCGCGAAGCGCATCGACGATCTGCTGTCCCGGCTGACCCCCGAGGAGAAGGTCTCCTTCCTGCACCAGTTCGCACCCGCCGTCGAGCGCCTCGGCATCGCCGCCTTCCGCACCGGCCAGGAGGCGCTGCACGGCGTCGCCTGGATGGGTCCCGCGACGGTGTTCCCGCAGGCGGTAGGTCTGGGCGCGACCTGGAACACCGACCTGGTGCGCCGGGTCGGCGAGGCGGTGTCCAAGGAGGTCCGGGCGATGCGCGCCCACGACGAGCGGGTGGGGCTGAACGTGTGGTCCCCCACCGTCAACCTGCTGCGCCATCCGCTGTGGGGCCGCAACGAGGAGGGCTACTCCGAGGACCCCCGGCTGACCTCCGCCATCGCCACCGCCTACACGCACGGTCTGCGCGGCGATCATCCGACCTACTGGCGCACGGCGCCGGTCCTGAAGCACTGGCTGGCCCACAACAACGAGACCGGCCGGGACGTGACCTCGTCCTCGGTCCGTCCGCGCGTGCTGCACGAGTACGATCTGCGCGCCTTCCGCGCCACGGTCGAGGCGGGCGCGGTGGCCGGCGTGATGCCGGCGTACAACCTGGTCAACGGCCGCCCCAACCATGTCTCGCCGTATCTGCGCGAGCATCTGCGCACCTGGGCCGACGAGGAGCTGCTGGTCTGCTCGGACGCGGGCGCGCCCTCCAACCTGGTGGACTCCGAGCACTACTTCGACACCCACGAGGAGGCGACGGCGGCCGCGCTCGTGGCCGGCGTGGACAGCTTCACCGACCACGGCACGGACGGCTCGAAGATCGTCGCCCGGGTCGAGGGGGCCCTGGAGCAGGGGCTGCTGACCCCGGCCGACGTCGACGCGGCGGTCCGCCGCCAGCTCTCGGTCCGCTTCCGGCTGGGCGAGTTCGACCCGCACTACGACCCGCACGCCGGCACCGGCGAGTTCGACTCCCCGGCCCATCGCTCGCTCGCCGGGGAGGCCGCCGAGCAGGCGATCGTCCTGCTGCGCAACGACGGTGTGCTGCCGCTGGCCGCCGACACCCGGATCGCGGTGGTGGGTCTGCTCGCGGACGAGTGCAAGCTCGACTGGTACAGCGGCACGCTGCTGCACCGCTCCACCCCGCTGGAGGGCCTGTACGAGCGGTTCGGCGCCGAGCGCGTGGAGTTCGCGGAGGGTGTGGACCGGGTCCTGCTCAAGACCTCCGCGGGGACGTTCCTGAAGGTACCCGCCGCCCCCGAGGCCACCGACCGGGCACGCGGCGCCGAGGGCGCCCTCGACCCGGCGCTGCTCGCGGGCCGTACCGACCTGCCTCCGCTGACCGCGGACGCGACCGGCACGGAGCTCGCGCTCGTCGACTGGGGCGAGGGCGTGCTGACGCTGCGCGCGCCCGACGGGCGCTACCTCTCCGTCGCCGAGGACGGCTTTCTGCGCGCCTCCGCCGACCGGCCCGGCGGCTGGGTCGTCCAGGAGACGTTCCGCCTGCACCCCGTGGCCGACGCCGACGAGGGCTCCGGGAAGACCGGGAACACCCACGGAAACGGTCACCTCCTGCTGCACCTGGGAACGGGTCGCCCCCTCTGTGTCGCCGCCGACGGCGTCAGGGTTGCCGGGCCGGACGAGGAGAGTCCCGAGGTCGTCGAGGTCGTCGTCGTCGAATCCGGCGAGGACGCGGTGGCCCGGGTCACGGCCGGGGCCGACGTGGTGGTGGTCGTGGCGGGCAACGACCCGCACATCAACGGCCGGGAGACCGAGGACCGCACCACGCTGCGGCTGCCGGCCCACCAGGAGCGGCTGCTGGCGGCCGCCCGCGCGGCGAACGCGCGCACGGTGCTGGCCCTGGTGTCGGCGTATCCGTACGCGATCGAGCCGGGCCCGCTGTCCGCGGTGCTGTGGACGGCGCACGGCGGCCAGGCCGCGGGCACCGCTCTGGCGCGGGTCCTGGCCGGCGACGTCTCCCCGGCCGGACGCCTCCCGCAGACCTGGTACGCCGACGACGCCGATCTGCCCGACCTCCTCGACTACGACGTGATCGGCGCCCGGCAGACGTACCTCTACTTCGAGGGCACCCCGCTGTTCCCGTTCGGGCACGGCCTGTCGTACGCGTCGTTCTCCTACGCGGACCTGGCGGTGCGTGTCGAGGACGGCACGGCGCACGTCTCCTGCACGGTCACCAACACCGGGGACCTGACGGCCGACGAGGTCGTCCAGCTCTACACCCGCGCCGTGGATCCCTCGGTCACCCGGCCGCGCCGCGAGCTGCTCGACCACCGCCGGGTCACGCTCGCCCCGGGCGCGAGCGCGGCGCTCGCCTTCGACGTGCCGCTGTCCGCCTTCGCCTTCTGGGACGTGGCGCAGGGCCGGTGGCGCCTGGAGTCCGGCCCGTACGACCTGCTGGTCGGCGCGTCCAGCGCTGACGTCCGGCTGCGGACGACGGTCGCGATCGAGGGCGAACCGTCCGCCCCGCGCCCGGTCCGCCGGCGCGGTCTGGAGGCCGCCGACTTCGACGAGCAGAGCGGCGTCGAGATCGTCGACCGGACGAAGGCGTCGGGTGACGCGGTGACGCCGGCGGCGGGCGGGACCGGCGAACTGCTCTACCGGGCCTGCGACTTCGGCGACGGCACGACCGGCGTGACCGTGACGGCGGCGGGCTCGGGCACCGTGGAGCTGTCGCTGGACGACGGCCCGGTACTGGCCACGCTGACGGTCGCCGAGTCCGCGCGGGGACCGTACGAGCACGTCACCGTCGACGCCGCCTTCGGCGCCGGGGGCGTCCGCGATCTGCGCCTCGGACTGCGCGGCCCGCTGCGGCTGGCGCATGTCGGCTTCACCGGCTGAGGGTCCGGGGAAGCCGGCACGAAGAAGGGGTCCGGCACCGGAAGGCATCGGTGCCGGACCCCTTCGGGGACGGCGTGTGAGCGCCGACCAGGAGCCTATATGAAAATGGTTCCTATTAGCTGGAGGGTGACCTCAGAGCGCGAGGCCGGTCAGCACCAGCACGCGCTCGTAGGTGTAGTCCTCCATCGCGAACCGGACGCCCTCGCGGCCCACGCCGGACTGCTTGGCGCCGCCGTACGGCATCTGGTCGGCACGGTAGGACGGCACGTCGCCGACGATGACACCTCCGACCTCCAGCGCGCGGTGGGCGCGGAAGGCGACCTGCACGTCGTGCGTGAACACGCCCGCCTGGAGGCCGTACTTGGAGGAGTTGACGGCGGCGAAGGCCTCGGCCTCGCCGTCCACCTTCGTCACGGTGAGGACCGGTCCGAAGACCTCCTCGCAGGCGAGGGTGGTGTCCGCCGGCACGTCGGTGAGGACGGTCGGCGCGTAGGAGGCGCCGTCGCGCTTGCCGCCCGCGAGGAGGGAGGCGCCGGCCGCGACGGCCTCGTCCACCCAGGTCTCGACCCGCTTCGCCGCGTCCTCGCTGACCAGCGGACCGACGTCGGTGCTGTCGTCGGAGGGGTCGCCGGTGACCTGCGCCTCGACGGCGGCGACGATGCGGGGCAGCAGCCGGTCGTAGACGGAGGCGTCCGCGATGACCCGCTGCACGGAGATGCAGGACTGGCCGCCCTGGTAGTTCGAGAAGGTCGCGATGCGGCCCGCGGCCCAGTCGAGGTCGGCGTCGCTCGCGAAGTCGCCGAGGACCACGGCCGCGCCGTTGCCGCCCAGCTCCAGGGTGCAGTGCTTGCGCGGCACCGAGTCCATGATCGCGTAGCCGACCTTCTCGGAGCCGGTGAAGGAGATGACCGGCAGGCGCTCGTCCTGGACGAGGGCGGGCATGCGGTCGTTGGAGACCGGCAGGATGCTCCAGGAACCGGCCGGCAGGTCGGTCTCGGCGAGCAGGTCACCGATGATCAGGCCGGACAGCGGGGTCGCCGGGGCCGGCTTGAGGATGATCGGCGCACCGGCCGCGATCGCCGGGGCGACCTTGTGGGCGCACAGGTTCAGCGGGAAGTTGAACGGCGCGATGCCGAGCACGACACCCTTGGGGAAGCGCCGGGTGAGGGCGAGCCGCCCCTGGCCGCCGGCGTCGGTGTCGAGGCGCTGCGCCTCGCCGCCGTTGAACCGCCGGGCCTCCTCGGCGGCGAACCGGAACACGGAGACGGCACGGCCGACCTCGCCGCGCGCCCACTTGATCGGCTTGCCGTTCTCGGCGGAGATCAGGCGGGCGATCTCCTCGGTGCGCTCGGCGAGCCGCTTGCTGACGTGGTCGAGGGCGGCGGCGCGCACATGGGCCGGGGTGGCGGCGAACTCGTCCCGCACGGCGTACGCGGCGGCCACGGCCTCCTCGACCTGCGCGTCCGTCGGCACGCTGACCTTGCCGACGAGACGGCCGTCCCACGGCGAGGTGACGTCGAAGCTGTCCTCGCCGGTGACCTGGCGGCCGGCCAGCCAGAAGGCGTGGGTGGCTCCCACATTCTTTTCCTGGGGCATTGAGTCCGGCCCTTCCGCTTAGGGGGTGTCCTGTGGCTTTCGAGCTCCACGGTAGGGGCGGGAGGCCGCAGGAGCGCTTGTCCGAGTCGTACGGGTGGACGGTCCGGGTGCGCCGGTTTGGCACGGTCGTCCCGCTGCCGCCCCGGGCCCCTCCCGCTCCGGCCGTGCACCCTCCGGACCCTCCCGCTCCGGCCGTTCACCCTCCGGCCGCTCGCATTGCGGCCGTTCACCCTCCGGCCTCTCCCGCTCCGGCCGTTCGCCCTCCGAGCGCTCGCGTTGCGGCCGCTCGCGTTCCAGGAGGAGCCACAGCGCCCCGAGCAGCACCGCGCACAGAAACCAGCTCGCCACGACGTCCAGCGGCCAGTGGTAGCCGCGCCGGACCAGCCCGTACGAGACGGCCAGGACGAGAAGAGCGCTGGTGGCGAGAGCCAGCCACCGGGCGAACGCGGTGCGCAGCCACGGCAGCAGGACCAGCGCGGCCGCGCCGTAGGCGACGGCCGCCGTCGCCGTGTGTCCGGAGGGGTAGTAGCCGGTGGCCGGGGGCACGGCGGGCGTACCGGGCCGGTCGGTCCACAGCTTCAGGGGGACGACGACCAACGGCACCAGCGCCATCACGGCGAGCGCGGCCAGGGACGGCGCCCACCAGCGCGCCACGCCCGCCGCCCTCCCCCGCCACGCCGCGTATCCGGCGACCAGCACCAGGACGGGCACCGCGATCTGCACCTCGCCCAGGTCGGCCAGCAGCTCGGCGGCCCGGCCGGGACGGACGAGGGCGCGGCTGAGGCGCTGGTCCTGGCGCAGCAGCGGGCCGCCGGCGACGACCTGCCAGGTGATCAGCGCGAAGAGCAGCGCGGGCGGCAGGAGGCCGAGGACGGCACGCGTCGGGCGGAACGGACGGGACGGCATGGGCCCCAGCTTGTCAGGGGCGGCCGGACGGCGGAAAAGGAATCCGGAGCGAAAGCCCCGATCGGGGACCCGGAGCGGCAGCGCGAAGCGGGAAGCGGGAAGCGGACCGGGGGTCCGGAGCGAAGACCCGGACCGAAAGCCCTGACCGCAAGCTCGGATCGCCGGGTCCCGGAGGGCCGGGTCCGGAGGGCCGGGTCCGGAGGGCCGGGTCCGGAGGGCCGGGTCCGGAGGGCCGGGTCCGGAGGGCCGGGTCCGGAGGGCCGGGTCCGGAGCGAAAAAAGACCCCGGATTCGGATCCGGGGTCTGCTTTCCGTGGTCTGCACCAGAGGAGGAGGTCGGCCACCCCGGAACAGGGGGGGTGGTTCCGGGGTGGCCGTCCGGACCGGAGTGCCGGCCGCCCCGGGGGGTTTGGGGCGGGCGGCCGTCCGATCGGTGTGGAGATCCGAAGCCGGAAGCTCCGGTTGTGTGCGCGAGGGCACGACCAGGTCGAAGCTGGGGAGGCCCCGGCCTGGATCCGCCCGCAGTCCCCTGCGGACGGGGTGTATCTCTCATCTGCAGAGAACCTACGGCAGTGACAGGCGGTACGACAGGCCGTATCCCGTCCCGCCATCCTCCTCGCACACCTTCTTCACACGCTCTGCGGGCGCTGCGAATCAGCTGTGCGGGACCTGGGCTCAGATGCGCGCGAAAGCCTGCTCGATGATGTCGAGGCCCTCGTTCAGCAGGTCGTCGCCGATGACGAGCGGCGGCAGGAAGCGCAACACGTTGCCGTAGGTGCCACAGGTCAGGACCAGCAGGCCCTCCTGGTGGCAGGCCTTGGCCAGCGCGCCGGTCGCCTCGGGGTTCGGCTCCTTCGTCGTCCGGTCCTTGACCAGCTCGATCGCGATCATCGCGCCGCGCCCGCGGATGTCGCCGATGACCTCGAACTTCTCCGCCATGGCCGAGAGACGGCCCTTCATGACGGACTCGATGTGCTTCGCCCGCGCGTTGAGGTCGAGCTCCTTCATCGTCTCGATCGCGCCGAGCGCGCCCGCGCAGGCGACCGGGTTGCCGCCGTAGGTGCCGCCCAGGCCGCCCGCGTGCGCGGCGTCCATGATCTCGGCGCGGCCGGTCACGGCGGCGAGCGGCAGACCGCCCGCGATGCCCTTCGCCGTCGTGATCAGGTCCGGGACGATGCCCTCGTCCTCGCAGGCGAACCACTGGCCGGTGCGGCAGAAGCCGGACTGGATCTCGTCGGCGACGAAGACGATGCCGTTGTCGGACGCGAACTTGCTGATGGCCGGGAGGAAGCCCTTGGCGGGCTCGATGAAGCCGCCCTCGCCGAGCACCGGCTCGATGATGATCGCGGCCACGTTGTCCGCGCCGACCTGCTTGGTGATCTCGTCGATGGCCTGCGCGGCGGCCTCGGGGCCCGCGTTCTCGGCGCCGGTGGGCCAGCGGTAGCCGTAGGCGACCGGGACGCGGTAGACCTCGGGCGCGAACGGGCCGAAGCCGTGCTTGTACGGCATGTTCTTCGCCGTCAGCGCCATGGTCAGGTTGGTGCGGCCGTGGTAGCCGTGGTCGAAGACGACGACCGCCTGCCGCTTGGTGTAGGAACGGGCGATCTTGACGGCGTTCTCGACGGCCTCGGCGCCGCTGTTGAACAGCGCGGACTTCTTGGCGTGGTCACCCGGAGTGAGCTCGGCGAGGGCCTCGGCCACCGCCACGTAGCCCTCGTAGGGGGTGACCATGAAACAGGTGTGGGTGAAGTCGGCGAGCTGGGCGGTGGCGCGGCGCACGACGGCCTCGGCGGAGGCGCCGACGGACGTCACGGCGATGCCGGAGCCGAAGTCGATCAGGCGGTTGCCGTCGACGTCCTCGATGATGCCGCCGCCCGCGCGCGTGGTGAAGACGGGGAGCACCGAACCGACACCGGCCGCGACCGCGGCGGTACGGCGGGCCTGGAGTTCCTGCGACTTCGGGCCGGGGATGGCGGTGACGACGCGGCGCTCCTGCGGAAGGGCGGTCATGAGGGGCTCCTGGGGTGTTGCGGACACTTTCGTTCTTTTCTCGCAGGCTAGGACGGGGAGTGGAGGGTGGGCATGCTCCATGTGGGCGGTGTCGGCGCGGCGGCTTGTCCGTCATGGACAGTGCCGCCGGACGGCCATCGTCACGGGCCCGGCCGCGTAAGCGGTGAACTCCCCTTGCGGGCGCGTTAGATTGACTCGCTGATGGTGGACGGAGCGGCTGGTCAGGGGGCACGGGCGATGGACAGCGACGGGACGCAGGACGCGCGGGGTACGCAGGCGGATCCTGTGCCGCGCCCGGCGGGGCCGGCGCGGCCGCCCTCGACGCCGCCGCGGCCGGACCGGGCGCCGGGCGTACCGCCCGCCCCCGGGCACGCCCCGCGGGCCGCGTCCGCCGTCGCCGACTGGCTCGACGAGGCGCGCCCCGCGGCCGGGACCGGGATCTGGCGCTTCGGGTACCGGCCGCCCAAGGCGGCCCGGGCGACGGAGCGGCTCGCGCCGGTGACCGTCGTCGGCATGCTGGTCCCGCTGGTCGTCGCGCTGGTCCTGTGGTCGCTGTGGCGCCGCGGCGGGCTGCCGTACCAGTTCACCCTGCTGCGGCTGTTCACCCCGGACGACTGGTGGTGGGGCGGCACGATCGCGTCCCCGAAGTCCATGGAGGGCGCCGAGGCGCGCGTGGTGTACGACGGCCTGTTCTTCGCCGTCCTCGTCTACGGGATGGGCCGGCTGGGCAGCTGGGCGCACGCCGTGCGGCACTTCGTGGGCCGCCGGCCGCAGCCCGCGCGGGCCCTGGTCGCCCTGCTGGGCGCGCTCGCCGCCCTCAGCTTCGTCTTCCCCGACGCCTTCGGGGTCGGCTGGGACGCCCTGCCCGTCATCGACCCGCTGTTCTCACTGATCGTCCTGATCTCCGGCAGCTACGAGCTGTTCGCCTCGCCCCTGTTCACGAACGCGCTGTACGCGGTCGTCACGCTGCTGGTGCTGTGGCCGTTCGCGAAGGTCGGCGGCTGGTGGGCGTACGCGCAGGAACGACTCGCCGCCCGGCGCGCCGGACCCGGCCAGGACGCCCCCGCGGTCGAGCGTCCGCGCTCCCGGTGGCCCGAGCTGCGGGACGCGGGGCAGTACGAGGCGGCCGAGCTGCTGACCGCCGAGGTCGCCGCCGGCCGGCTGACCGACGTGGACTGCGTCCGGGTACGGCGGGCCTGGACGGCGGGGCTCGCCGACTTCCGGGAGACCGTGCTGCGCCAGGGCGGGGCGGCCTGGACCCACCCCTCCGGCGCCCGCGACCTGCCCCGGCGCGCCGCGCGCCACGATCTGCTCACCGGGCAGGTCCGCGTCGGCCGCTGGGTGGCCGCCGAACGCACCCCGGCCGCCTATCACGACGCGGGCGCCGCGCTCGGCCCGGAGGTGCTGGGCACCTCGCTGCTCGCCGTCGGGCCGTCCGGATCGGGCAAGACCCGGACCCTGGTCGAGCCGCTGACCGAGGCGCTGGCCCTCCAGGCGCTCACCGGGGCGTGCGCGGTCGTCGCGGTCTCGTCGCCCGGGGGCGGCCGGCTCGGCTCCGACTCCGCCTTCGACGTCATCGTCGGGATCGGGGACCCCGCGTCCGTGCACGACCTGGACCCGTACGCGGAGTCCGAGGACCCGGACGAGGCGGCCGAGATCCTCGCCGAGGCGCTGGTCGGCGACCTCGACACGGTGAGCGGCCAGAGCGCGACGACGGCGCTCGCCCAGCTGCTGGGCCCCTACCGGAGCGCGCACGGCTGCTTCCCCACCCTGCCCGAGCTGCGTGAGCTCCTCGAAGGTGAACCGGCCGCGCTGGCCGCGCTGCGGGAGGCCGTGGCCGGTGACGAGGTGATGCGCCGTGAGCTGGAGGCGCGCGCCCGCCAGACCGGGACGCCGGGCGACGCGGGCCGGGCCCTCGCCGACCGGCTGGCGCTGCTCAACCGTCCGGTGTTCGCGGAATTCTTCGGCGGCGGCAGCAACGCGCACCGGGCGTTCTCGCTGCGCGCCGTGGCCCACCACCCGCTGCGGGTCCGCGTCGACCTGCCGGAGCGGGGGCACGAGGAGGCCGCCCGGCTGATCACCCGGCTGGTCCTCGCCCAGTTCCACACCGTCGTACGGGAACGGCGCGACCACTTCGCCTGTCTGGTCCTGGACGACGCGACGGGAACGATCACCGACGGGGCGGTGCGCCGGCTCCAGCGGCTGCGCTCGCAGAACGCGGGCGTGGTGCTCGCGCTGCGCTCGATCGGCGACGTCCCGGAGGCGCTGCACGGCCCGCTGTACGGGGCCGTCGGCTGCCGGATGGCGTTCTCCGGCATCACCACCTGGGACGGCAGCAGGTTCGCGCAGACCTGGGGCACCGAGTGGGTGGAGACGACCGAGGTCGCCCAGCACACCGTCTTCGCCGATCAGCCGATGACCCGCGCCATCCACGCCCTGCGCAAGCTGGTGACCGGCAAGGCGGTGACCACGGACGCGGTGACGGTGCGCCAGGTGGAGCGGGAGCGGTGGTCGGCGTCCCGGCTGGCGCACGAGGTGCCCACCGGCCACGCCGTGCTGTCGCTGACCGATGTGCGGGGCGAGCACGCGCCACCGCTGCTGGTGGACCTGCGCGGCTGAAGGCGCGTCCGCCGTCCGTACAGTGAGGCAGAATCGGGAGAGACCGTTCATACGCGGCGGCCAAAAGATCACGCCGCCGCTCCCTCCCCCGACCTGAAGGCCCCATGCCTCCCACGCTCGCCTCGCTCGTCCATCACTCCGCGCTGAAACTGACCGTGCGGGCGGGCGAGGACCGCCTGGACGTGCCGGTGCGCTGGGCGCACGTGAGCGAGCTCGCGGACCCCGTGCCGTACATGGAGGGCGGGGAGCTGCTGCTGATCACCGCGCTCAAGCTGGACGCCGAGGACCCGGAGGCCATGCGGCGCTATGTGCGGCGGCTGGTCAAGGCCGGGGTGGTCGGCCTGGGCTTCGCCGTCGGCGTCAACTACGCGGACATCCCGAAGGCCCTCGTGGACGCGGCCGAGGAGGAGGGGCTGCCCCTGCTGGAGGTGCCGCGCCGCACCCCCTTCCTCGCCATCAGCAAGGCGGTGTCGGCGGCCATCGCGGCCGATCAGTACCGGGCGGTCACGGCCGGGTTCGCGGCCCAGCGCGAGCTGACGAAGCAGGCGCTCACGGACGGCCCGCAGGGCCTGCTGCGCGCGCTCGCCGCCCAGGTCGACGGGTGGGCCGCGCTCTACGACGCCTCGGGCGCCGTCGTGGCGTCCGCGCCGGAGTGGGCGGGCCGGCGCGCGGCGCGGCTCACGGCGGAGGTGGAGCGGCTGCGGGAACGGCCGGCCCCGGCCTCGGTGGTGGTGGGCGGCGGGGGCCCGGAGCACTCGGGACCCGACGACCGGCACGACGACCGGGTCGAGCTGCACTCCCTGGGCACCGGCCGGCGCCCGCGCGCCGCGCTCGCGGTCGGCACCGCGTCGGCTCCCGGCACCGCCGAGCGGTACGCCGTCCACTCGGCCATCGCGCTGCTCACGCTGACCACCGAACGCTCCCGCTCGCTGAACGCGGCGCAGCAGCGGATCGGCGCGGCGGTGCTGTGCATGCTGCTGGCGGGCGAACCGGACCACGCGCGGGCCGTCGCCGGGGACCTGTACGGCGGTCTGCTCGACGCGCCGTTCCGGGTGATCGTCGCCGACGCGACGGGGGCGCCGGCCGCGGCCGGAGGAGGCGCGGACCCCTTCGACGGTCTCACCGAGGTGGTGGAGTCGGCGGCCGCCCGGGCCGGGGAGGCCGTGCTGGTGGTGCCCGAGGGCGACCGGCTGGTGGCCCTGGTGACGGACGGGGGCGCGGCCGTGGAGGCGTGCGCGCAGTACACGGCGACGCTGGAGAGCGCCCGTGCGGCCGGGGGCGTGGGGCCGGAGTCCGGCGACGAGGGCGGACTCGTCGTCGGCCTGTCCGCGCCGGCCGGGCCGATCGCCGCTGCGGCGGCGTACAAGCAGGCCGAGCAGGCGCTGTCGGTGGCGCGGCGCCGGGGCCGGGTCTTCGTGGAGCACGAGCAGCTCGCGGCGGGCTCCGTGCTGCCCCTGCTCGCGGACGACGCGGTGAAGGCCTTCGCGGACGGTCTCCTGCGCGCCCTGCGCGAACACGACGCGACCGGTCGCGGCGACCTGGTGGCCTCACTGCGGGCCTGGCTCTCCCGCCACGGCCAGTGGGACGCGGCGGCGGCCGACCTGGGCGTCCACCGGCACACCCTGCGCTACCGGATGCGGCGGGTGGAGGAGATCCTCGGACGTTCCCTGGACGACCCCGACGTCCGGATGGAGCTGTGGCTGGCGCTGAAGGCGACGTCGACGGAGTAGCAGGGCGGACAGCCCGGGGCCGGACCGGGCGAGATGTCGAACCGGGCGAGCCGGGCGAGCCGGGACAGGCGGCGACATCGGCGGCGCGGCACGGCGGGCACGGCAAGGCAGAGCCGGGCGGAACAGGGCGGAACAGGGCAGGCCGGAGCGACAGGGTCGGTCGCTGTCCCCGGCGGCCCGCGTCGGCACGGACACGCGCAGGGACCACACGCATACGCACGCACACGCGCACCCACCGGACGCCGTGTGCCGGGCGCCCGCGAGCGAGCGGCGCAGCGTGGAGCGGCGGTTCCGCGCCGGGGACGGAGGCGTCCGCGTCGGCCGCACGGGCGGCCGACGTGAAAGGGATCTGCCGTGCCTCCCGATCGGGGGACGTGGAGGCACGCCCGTCCCGCCCCGGCCGGCGGCCGGGTACGGCGGCGAAGGTGTCCGGCCGGTCAGCCGTCCTCTCCGGCGGCCGGGCCCGCCGCCGCCTCGTGCATCGCCAGTTCCAGCAGGGCCGCGTCGGTCAGGGTGCCGGAGCCGTCCGGCGGGACCAGCCAGCGGACCCCCCGGGTGGAGCGCCCCGGATACGGCACGACGATCCAGGTGCCGGCCCCCGCCGTGCGGATACCGGTGCCGAGCCAGCGCGCGGCCGTGCCGGGCGCCACGAAGAAGCCCATGCGGTTGTCTCCGAAGTCGACCAGCACGGGGCCCGGCCGGTGGAGGATCCGGGTGAGGACGTCGAGCGTGGGATAGCCGAGCTCGCCCGGCAGGATGAGTACGTCCCAGGCCTTGCCCGCGGGCAGCAGCGCCACCCCCAGGGGGTTGCGCTCCCATTCCCGGCGGCATGCCTCGGGATCCGGTGCGACGGATGCCAGCCATTCGACAGCCGTCTTCGCCCCAGTCATGAGAAGACCTCCCTCTCTCTCGTGGACGCGGTCGCGTCACGAGGGAGAGGGAGGTCCCCGGCGGGCATTACGCGGGTCGGGGCCACCCGTTGGGGTGAACCGGGTCACGCCGGCCCAAAAGCGGCGAGGCGCCGGTCAGCTGTCGAAGCCCAGCCCCAGCCGGTCCATCGTCCGCAGCCACAGGTTGCGCCGCCCGCCGTGCGCGTCGGCGCGGGCCAGCGACCACTTGGTGAGGGCGATGCCGGTCCAGGCGAAGGGCTCGGGCGGGAACGGCAGCGGCTTCTTGCGCACCATCTCCAAGGACGTCCGCTCGGTGCTCTCCCCCGACAGCAGGTCCAGCATCACCTCGGCCCCGAAGCGGGTGGCCCCGACACCCAGGCCCGTGTACCCGGCCGCGTAGGCCACCTTCCCCTGGTGCGCCGTGCCGAAGAACGCGGAGAAGCGCGAGCACGTGTCGATCGCCCCGCCCCACGCGTGGGTGAAGCGCACCCCCTCCAGCTGCGGGAAGCAGCCGAAGAAGTGCCCGGCGAGCTTGGCGTACGTCTCCGGCCGGTCGTCGTACTCGGCGCGTACCCGGCCCCCGTAGGGGTAGACCGCGTCGTAGCCGCCCCACAGGATCCGGTTGTCGGCCGACAGCCGGAAGTAGTGGAACTGGTTGGCCGAGTCCCCGAGGCCCTGCCGGTTCTTCCATCCGATGGAGTCGAGCTGTTCACCGGTCAGCGGCTCGGTCATCAGCGCGTAGTCGTAGACCGGCACGGTGTACGACCGCACCCGCTTGACCAGGTTGGGGAAGATGTTGGTGCCGAGCGCGACCTGCCGGGCCCGGACCTGTCCGTACGGGGTGCCCACCGCCATGCCGGCGCCGTAGGGCTTCAGCGACAGCGCGGGGGTGTGCTCGTAGACGCGGACGCCCAGCCGCATGCACGCCTGCTTCAGACCCCAGACGAGCTTGGCGGGGTGGAGCATCGCGACGCCGCGGCGGTCGTGCAGACCCGCCTGGAAGGTGGGCGAGGCGACCTGCTCGCGCACCGCGTCCGCGTCCAGGAACTCGATGCCGTCGGCGAGCCCCTTGCTTTCGAGCTCCTCGTACCAGTCGCGCAGTTCCCACGCCTGGTACGTCTCGGTGGCGACGTCGATCTCGCCGGTGCGCTCGAAGTCGCAGTCGATGCCGTGCCGGGCGATCGCCGCCTCGATCTCGTCGAGGTTGCGCATCCCCAGCTCCTCGAGCCGGTGGATCTCGTCGGGCCAGCGGGCGAGCCCGTTGGGCAGCCCGTGGGTGAGGGAGGCCGCACAGAAGCCCCCGTTGCGGCCCGAGGCGGCCCAGCCCACCTCGCGGCCCTCCAGCAGCACCACGTCCCGCTGCGGCTCGCGCTCCTTGGCGACGAGCGCGGTCCACAGTCCGCTGTAGCCGCCGCCGACGACCAGCAGGTCGCAGGTCTCGGGGCCGGTGAGCGCGGGCTCGGGGTGCGGCTTGCCGGGGTCTTCCAGCCAGTACGGGACCGGCTGTGCGTCGGAAAGAGAAGTGATCCACCGGTTCATGGCGCTCGGGGCCATGATTTCAACTCCCTACGGACTCTTGCGCTTACGCCTTTTGCTTGTTGCGGCGATTTCCGATGACCATCGAGGTCAGTACGAACAGTACGGCGATCAGGAACATGGCCGTACCGATGACATTGATCTGAACGGGCGTTCCGCGCTGCGCCGAACCCCAGACGAACATGGGGAAGGTGACGGTGGAGCCCGCGTTGAAATTGGTGATGATGAAATCGTCGAAGGAGAGCGCGAAGGCGAGCAGCGCGCCCGCGGCGATCCCGGGGGCGGCGATGGGCAGCGTGACGCGCAGGAACGTCTGCGCCGGCCCGGCGTAGAGGTCCTGGGCGGCCTGCTCCAGACGCGGGTCCATCGACATGACGCGCGCCTTCACCGCCGTCACGACGAAGCTGAGGCAGAACATGATGTGCGCGATGAGGATCGTCCAGAAACCCAGCTGGGCACCCAGGTTGAGGAACAGGGTGAGCAGCGAGGCGGCCATCACGACCTCGGGCATCGCCATGGGCAGGAAGATCAGCGAGTTCACGGCGCCCCGGGCGCGGAAGCGGTAGCGCACGAGCGCGAAGGCGATCATCGTGCCGAGGGCGGTCGCGCCGATGGTCGCCCAGACGGCGATCTGGAGGCTGAGCGACAGCGATCCGCACAGCCCGGCGACCCCGCAGGGGTCCTGCCAGGCGTCGGTGGAGAACTGCTGCCACTGGTAGTTGAAGCGGCCCTTCGGTTTGTTGAAGGAGAACACCGTGACGACGATGTTCGGCAGCAGGAGATAGGCGAGCGTGAGAAGTCCCGCAATGACCACGAAATGGCGCTTGAGCCAGTTGACGAAGGGCATTTAGACCAGATCCTCCGTCCCGGACCTGCGGATGTAGAGAGTCACCATGAAAAGGATCGCGGCCATCAGGATGAAGGAGAGGGCCGCCGCCGTCGGATAGTCCAGCACCCGCAGGAACTGCGTCTGGATCACGTTTCCGATCATGCGGGTGTCCGTCGAGCCGAGGAGTTCCGCGTTGACGTAGTCGCCGGCCGCCGGGATGAAGGTCAGCAGCGTCCCGGAGACCACGCCGGGCATCGACAGCGGGAAGGTCACCTTGCGGAAGGTGGTGGCCGGTCTGGCGTACAGGTCCCCGGCCGCCTCGTGCAGCCGGCCGTCGATGCGCTCGAGCGAGGTGTAGAGCGGCAGGATCATGAACGGCAGGAAGTTGTACGTCAGACCGCAGACCACCGCGAGCGGGGTGGCCAGCACCCGGTCGCCGGCGGTCCAGCCGAGCCAGCTGGTGACGTCGAGGACGTGCAGGGTGTTGAGAGCGCCGACGACCGGGCCGCCGTCCGCGAGGATCGTCTTCCAGGCGAGGGTGCGGATCAGGAAGCTGGTGAAGAACGGCGCGATCACCAGGATCATGATCAGGTTCCGCCAGCGACCCGCCCGGAAGGCGATCAGATAGGCCAGCGGGTAGCCGAGCACCAGACACAGGATCGTGGCGGCGGCCGCGTAGAGGACCGAGCGCAGGAACTGCGGCCAGTACTCGCTCAGCGCGTCCCAGTAGGTCGCGAGGTGCCAGGTGACCTTGTAGCCCTCCTCCAGCGAGCCCGTCTGCACGGACGTGGAGGCCTGGTAGATCATCGGCAGCGCGAAGAAGACGAGCAGCCAGAGCAGGCCGGGCAGGAGGAGCCAGTACGGCGTCCAGCGCCCGCGCTTGCGGGGCGGCTTCGTGTCCGGTGCCGTCGGGGAGAGAGGCGGAGGCGCCTCGGTGAGCGTCGCCATCAGACCGCTGCCTCTTCCTGGATGCCCGCGTCGATGTCCTGGGCGGCGTCCAGGCCGAAGGTGTGGGCGGGGCTCCAGTGCAGGACGACCTCGGCGCCGGGGGTGAGCCGGGCGTCGCGGTCGACGTTCTGGGCGTAGACCTCGAACTCGGGGCACACGGTGCTGTCGATGACGTACTGGGTGGAGACGCCGATGAACGACGAGTTGGCGATCCGTCCGGTGATGCGGTTGCGGCCCTCGGGAATCTCGCCGGCGTCGTCGGCGTGGGTGAGGGAGATCTTCTCCGGGCGGACGCCGACCAGCACCTTGCCGCCGGTCGTCGTGGGCGCGGAGCAGCGCGACTCGGGCAGGACGAGCTTGCCGCCGCCCGCCTTCAGCACGATGTCGTCGCCGTTCTTGGTGTCGACCTCGGCCTCGATGAGGTTCGACGTGCCGAGGAAGTTGGCGACGAAGGTGGTGTTCGGGTTCTCGTAGAGGTCGGCGGGGGAACCGAGCTGCTCGACCCGGCCCGCGTTCATCACGGCCACGGTGTCGGCCATGGTCATGGCCTCCTCCTGGTCGTGCGTGACGTGCACGAAGGTGATGCCGACCTCGGTCTGGATCCGCTTGAGCTCCAGCTGCATCTGGCGGCGCAGCTTGAGGTCGAGGGCGCCGAGGGGCTCGTCGAGGAGCAGCACCTTGGGGTGGTTGATCAGCGCGCGGGCCACGGCGACGCGCTGCTGCTGGCCGCCGGAGAGCTGGTGCGGTTTCTTGCGGGCCTGCTCGCCGAGCTGCACGAGCTCCAGCATGTCCTCGACCTGCTTCTTCACGCTCTTGATGCCGCGCCGGCGCAGGCCGAAGGCGACGTTCTCGAAGATGTCGAGGTGCGGGAAGAGGGCGTAGGACTGGAAGACGGTGTTCACCGGCCGCTTGTACGGCGGGAGCGCCGTCACGTCCTGGTCGCCGAGGTGGACGGTCCCGGAGGAAGGTTCCTCCAGACCGGCGATCATGCGCAGAGTGGTGGTCTTGCCGCAGCCGGAGGCGCCGAGCAGGGCGAAGAAGGAGCCCTGCGGGACGGTCAGGTCGAGCGGGTGGACGGCGGTGAAAGAGCCGTAGGTCTTGCTGATGCCGGTCAGGCGGACGTCGCCGCTGCCGCTGTCGGTCGTCTTCATCGTCGTCACGCCCCTGTGAGCTTCGCGAACTTCGCCTCGTAGGCGGTCTCTTCCTTCGAGCTCAGCGAGCGGAAGGAATGGGACTTCGCCTGCATGGCCTTGTCAGGGATGATCAGCGGGTTGTTCGCCGCATCCTCGTCGATCTTCGCCAGCGCGTCCTTCACGCCGTCCACCGGACAGACGTAGTTGATGTACGCGGCGAGTTCGGCGGCCGGCTCGGGCTCGTAGTAGTAGTCCATGAGCCGTTCGGCGTTCGTCTTGTGACGTGCCTTGTTGGGGATCAGCATGTTGTCGCTGGACGTCAGGTAGCCGCTGTCCGGGATGACGAAGTCGACGTCGGGGCTGTCCGCCTTCAACTGGACGACGTCACCGGCCCAGGCGATACAGGCCGCGAAGTCACCGCTGGTGATGTCGGACGTGTAGTCGTTGCCGGTGAAGCGGCGGATCTGGCCGCTGTCGACGCCCTTCTGGAGGCGGGCGATGGCTGCGTCGTAGTCGTCGTCGGTGAACTTCTCCGGGTCCTTGCCCATGTCGAGCAGCATCATGCCCACGCTGTCGCGCATCTCGGTGAGGAAGCCGACGCGGCCCTTGAGCTTGGGGTTGTCGAGCAGGTCGGAGACCGACTTCACCTCGACGCCGTCCAGCGCCTTCTTGTTGTACGCGATCACCGTGGAGATGCCCTGCCAGGGGTACGAGTACGCCCGGCCCGGGTCCCAGTCGGGGCTGCGGAACTGGGCCGACAGGTTGGCGTAGGCGTGCGGCAGGTGGGACGGGTCCAGCTTCTGGACCCACCCGAGGCGGATCAGTCGGGCAGCCAGCCAGTCGGTGAGGACGATGATGTCGCGGCCGGTGTCCTGGCCCGCGGCGAGCTGCGGCTTGATCTTGCCGAAGAACTCGTTGTTGTCGTTGATGTCCTCGGTGTACTTGACCTTGACGCCGGTGCGCTTCGTGAAGGCGTCCAGCGTCGGGTGGTGCTTGCCGCTCTCGTCGACGTCCATGTACTCGGTCCAGTTGGAGAAGCTGACGGTCTTCTCCTCGGCCGAGTGGTCGTCGGCGGACGTGCCGCCCTCGGTCTTGCCGGCCGCGGGGATCCCGCAGGCGCTGAGGGCGCCGAGGCCGCCCAGCGCCAGGGCGCCTCCTGTGGAGGCGCGCAGCAACGACCGTCGGGTCATCGCCGCCCTGCCGTTGCGGAGGCTGCGCCGCATGGCGGCGACTTGGGCCGGGCTCAGGCGGTCGGGCTCGTACTGCTCCATGCGCGTGGTGCCCTTTCGGGAGGGTCGGCCGTGGTCGGCGGCCGGTCGTCGTCGCTCTAACAGTCCCCGAAGATGGTGCGGTGCCAGGGCTTGCGGGCCACCGCAGTGTTATCGAACATAACGTGCTTTACCTGTGTGTACTCCTCGAACGAGTACACGGACATGTCCTTGCCGAAGCCGGAGGCCTTGTAGCCGCCGTGGGGCATCTCGCTGATGATCGGGATGTGGTCGTTGACCCACACGCACCCGGCCTTGATCTCGCGCGTCGCCCGGTTCGCCCGGAAGACGTCCCGGCTCCACGCGGACGCCGCCAGCCCGTACGGGGTGTCGTTGGCGAGCGCGATGCCCTCGTCGTCGCTGTCGAAGGGCAGCACCACCAGGACCGGACCGAAGATCTCGGACTGGACGACCTCGCTGTCCTGCGCGGCGTCCGCGATCAGGGTGGGGAGATAGTACGCGCCGCTCTTGAGGTCCCCCTGCGGAACCTCGCCGCCGGTCACCACGCGCGCGTACCCACGCGCCCGGTCGACGAAGGCGGCGACCCGGTCGCGCTGCGCGTGCGAGACCAGCGGGCCGAGGTCGGTGCCGGGGGCGAAGGGGTCACCGAGCCGGACGGTCTCCATGAGGGCGGCCGTCCGCTCGACGAACGCCTCGTAGAGGGGCCGCTGCACGTACGCGCGCGTGGCGGCCGTGCAGTCCTGCCCGGTGTTGATGAGGGCTCCCGCGACCGCGCCGTTGGCCGCGGCCTCCAGGTCGGCGTCGTCGAAGACGACGAAGGGCGCCTTGCCGCCCAGCTCCAGGTGCAGCCGTTTGACGGTCGCGGTGGCGACCTCGGCGACGCGCTTGCCGACGGCGGTGGAGCCGGTGAACGAGGTCATGGCGACGTCGGGGTGGCCGACGAGGCGCTCACCCGCTTCCCGCCCGGTCCCGGTGACGATGTTGATCACGCCGTCGGGGAGACCGGCCTCCGTCGCCGCCTGGGCGAAGAGGAGCGAGGTGAGCGGGGTGAGCTCGGCGGGCTTGAGCACGATGGTGTTGCCCGCCGCGATCGCCGGGAGGATCTTCCAGGCAGCCATCTGGAGGGGGTAGTTCCAGGGCGCGATGGAGCCGACGACCCCGATGGGTTCCCGGCGGACGTAGGAGGTGTGGTCGCCCGAGTACTCCCCGGCGGACTGCCCCGCGAGGTGCCGGGCCGCACCGGCGAAGAACGCGGTGTTGTCGATCGTGCCCGGCACGTCGAACTCGCGGGTCAGCTTCAGCGGCTTGCCGCACTGGAGGGATTCCGCGCGGGCGAACTCCTCGGCGCGGTCGGCGAGGACGCCGGCGAACCGGTGCAGCGCGTCGGAGCGCTCGCCCGGCGTGGCGCCGGCCCAGCCCGGGAAGGCGGCGCGGGCGGCGGCGACCGCCGCGTCGACGTCGTCGGCGCCGGCCAGCTGGTAGGTGAAGACCTCCTCGCCGGTGGCGGGGTCGACCACGGAATGGGTCCGCCCCGATGTGCCGTGCCTGAGACGGCCTCCGATGTACTGAGCGCCGTCCGCGAAATGCTCCCGTGCGGGGAACCGGTCCTGCATGTCGCTCTCCTCCGCCTTCGCCCCGCTGTGCGCGGCGGCGGCTGGCGTAGCTCCAGCTTGATTTGATTGCCGATCCTGACAGAGCAAGGGCACTCCAACAAGTGATTCCGTTGTTGCCTTTTGGTTACGCGACGGAATCTGTCGACGGTGGGTCGACCAGGTGTCGAGTCGGAGCGGAAAAGGCGGGACGCAGTGTCAGTGGCGCGTGCCAGACTCGCGTGCATGGAGAAGATCGACAGCCGGGAGGCCCTGGTCAGACAGGTCGGGGCCGGGGCGAGGATCAAGTACCTGCATTTCTGGGGGCACCGGCCGAGGCCCGACGGCCGGCTGGGCTCGAGCTGCCTGAGCCAGTGGTGGCCGTCACCCTTCGTGGTCGACGGAGTCGGCTACGCGACGGCCGAGCACTGGATGATGGCCGGGAAGGCCCGCCTCTTCGAGGACGCCGAAGCGGAGAAGCGGGCGCTGGCCGCGACGTCCCCCGCCCAGGCCAAGAAGGAGGGGCGGCTGGTGCGCGGCTTCGACGAGGCGGTCTGGCAGCGGGAGCGGTTCCGCATCGTGGTCGAGGGCAGCGTCCACAAGTTCGCCTCGGAGCCCGGACTGCGGTCGTTCCTGCTGAGCACGGGCGACCGGGTGCTGGTGGAGGCCAGCCCCGTGGACCGCGTGTGGGGCATCGGCCTCGCGGCGGACGACGAGGCGGCGATGGACCCCCAGCGCTGGCGGGGCCCGAACCTGCTGGGATTCGCGCTGATGAAAGCCCGGGAGAGACTCAGGGCGCAGGCCTGAAGCGCCGGGGGACGACCGCCTGAGGCGACGGGTGCGAGCGCGCGACCGCGGGGGCGGGCGGGGCTTGGGGCGGGTGGCTCCGCTCGGCGGCAGGGGGCGGGTGGCTGCTCGGGGCGCTCGCGGGGGCGGGTCGCCGCTCGGGGAGCGGGCCTGAGGGGAGACCGAGCGCGGCGGTGCGAGCGCAAGTGGGGCGGAGGCCAGGCCCGCGGACGCCGGCGGAGGCCTGGCCTGCGGATGCCGACGGAGCCCCGAACCGTGAGCGCGAGCGGCGGCCGGGGGCACCGGCGGCCACCCTGGGCGCCGACGCGGGCGAAGGCCCGGGCCGCACGTACGGGCGGCGGCCGCGCTCGCCGGGGTCTCAGCCCTGCGCGATCACCAGTACGCCCAGTCCGATCGCGAGCGCGATGCCCACGCTCCCGCAGATGATCCCGGCCAGCGCCTGACCGGGGTTCGAGGCCTCGCCCCGCCTGGCCTTGCCGCGCCCGACCGCGCCGAAGGTGATGCCCAGGATGCCGAGCACGACGGCCAGCGGCCACATGCAGAAGCCGACGGCCGAGATGATGCCGAGCACCATCCCGGCGACGCCCATCCCGTTGCGGTCCGCCATCCCGCCGGGCCAGCCGTAGGGGCCCGGCACGCCGCCCCCGTAAGGGATGTGGGACGGATAGCCGTAGCCGCCCGGATATCCGTACGGGATCTGGCCGGGCCCGTGGGGCGCGAGGGGCGGCGGCGGGACCGGCCCGCCCGGGCCGGGCGGAGCGTAGGGGTCGACGGGCGGGCCGCCGAACGACGCCGTGCCGGGGTGGGGCGGCGGGTAGGAGCCGAGGCTGCCGTTCACGGGCGGGCTCCCGAAGGGGGTGGCCCAGGGCTGCGGGGTGACGCCCGCGGGCGGCGGGGACACGCTGGGCAGCGCGGTGACCGTCCGCTGGTCGTGCACGGTCGGTGGCACCTGGTCCGCGGGGCCGGCGGCCGGGCCGGGGGCGGGCGCGAGCGGCTCGGGCGCGGCGACGGTGTGGCCGGCCCCGCTCCGCGCGCTGTCGCCCGGGGCGGCCCAGGGGTCCGGCGCGGCCGGGGGCCCGGCGGGACCGGCACCGTGTTCCGGAGTGCCCGCACCCGTGCCCCTGCCCGTAACCGTAGCCGTACCCGCGCCGGCGTCCGTCGCGTCCGGGCCCGTCCTCTTGTCCAAGGGGACCTTGGGAGTCGCGTCCCGGGGACCGTCCGTCTCGTCGGCGGCGGGCGCGGGCCACGGGTCCCGGGCGGCGTCACCGGCCGGAGTCGGCGCGTCGTCGGACATGCGTGGATCCCCTCTGTCGCCCTCCGCCCCGCGTTCCGCCGGGCGTTCGGTCGTGCGCGAACCGTCCTGCGCGGCCCCGCGTTCCCGCTTGCGTTCCGTCGTCCGTACGCCGTTCCGCCCTGCGTACGGACCGTCATGCTACGGCCCACGGCCGGTGCGGTGGGCGGCGGCCGGTGCGGTGGGCGGCGGCCGGTGCGGGCCGATGCCGCGAGCGGGGCCGACGGCCGTCTCCCGACCGCTCCGCCTACGATGATCCCGACTCATCGATCAGCCGATCACCCGCGTCCCGTCCGGCCCGCTCGGCCCGGGGCGCCGTCCCGGGGAGGACCCCATGACCGACCGCTTCGACGCATCCGCCGCAGCCCCCGGCTCCCCCGGCCAAGGCTCCCCCGCCTCCGGCGCGCCCGCCGGTCCCACCGCGGCCGCGGCGGCCGGCGCCCGTGACGTGCACGCCTTCATCGCCGGGCTGCCCAAGGCCGAACTGCACGTCCACCACGTCGGCTCCGCCTCCCCCCGCATCGTCGCCGAGCTGGCCGCCCGGCACCCCGACTCCAAGGTGCCGACCGATCCCGAGGCCTTGGTCGACTACTTCACGTTCACCGACTTCGCCCACTTCATCGACGTGTACCTGTCCGTCGTGGACCTGATCCGCACCCCGGAGGACGTCCGGCTGCTGACGTACGAGGTCGCCCGGGACCTGGCCCGCCAGCAGGTGCGGTACGCCGAGCTGACCATCACCCCGTTCTCCTCGACCCGGCGCGGCATCGACGAACTCGCCTTCATGGACGCCATCGAGGACGCCCGCAAGGCGGCCGAGGCGGAGTTCGGGACCGTGCTGCGCTGGTGCTTCGACATCCCCGGTGAGGCCGGACTGGAGGCCGCCGAGGAGACGACGCGGCTCGCCACCGACGACCGGATCCGCCCGGAGGGGCTGGTCTCCTTCGGGCTCGGCGGGCCCGAGATCGGCGTCCCGCGCCCGCAGTTCAAGCCCTACTTCGACCGGGCGATCGCCGCCGGGCTGCGCTCGGTGCCGCACGCCGGCGAGACCACCGGCCCGCAGACGGTGTGGGACGCGCTGACCCACCTGCGGGCCGAGCGCATCGGCCACGGCACCAGCTCCGCGCAGGACGAGAAGCTGCTCGCGCACCTCGCCGAGCACCGGATCGCCCTCGAGGTGTGCCCGACCTCGAACATCGCCACGCGGGCCGTCCGCACGCTCGACGAGCACCCGATCAGGGAGTTCGTCCGGGCCGGAGTCCTGGTCACGATCAACTCGGACGACCCGCCCATGTTCGGCACCGACCTGGACAACGAGTACGCGGTCGCCGCCCGCCTCCTCGACCTCGACGAGCGGGGCCTCGCCGCCCTCGCGGGCAACGCGGTCGACGCGTCCTTCCTGGACGAGTCCGGCAAGGCGCGGATCAAGGCCGAGATCGAGACCTACACGACGGGCTGGCTCGCCCCCTGAGGACCGGCGGCCGCCACAATGGGCCCATGCGCAACGTGACTGCCGTGGCCCATCGCGGCGACCCCTACCGCTTCCGTGAGAACACCGTCGACTCGCTGCGTTCCGCGCTCGACCAGGGCGCGGACGCCGTCGAACTCGACGTACGGCTCACCCGGGACGGCGTGCCCGTCCTGCTGCACGACGAGACGTTGAAGCGGCTGTGGGGACGGGACCGCCCGCTGCGGTCGCTGTCCGCCGCCGAGGTGCGCGGGCTGACGGACGGCGCGCTGCCGACCCTCGCGGAGGCGCTCGCGGCGGCCGACGGCAGCCGGCTCATGCTCGACCTGCCGGGGACCCGCGACGCGCGCACGGCCCGGCGGATCGTGGACGCCGTCCGCGAGGCCGGGGCGGCGGACCGGGTCTACTACTGCGCCGACGCCACCGCGATGCTCGCCGTGCGCGCCGCCGATCCGTCCGCCGAGATCGCCCTGACCTGCACCAGCCTGGCTCCCCCGCGGCCCGCGCTGCTCGACGCGGTGAAGCCGCGCTGGCTCAACTACCGCTTCTCGCTGGTGGACCGGGACCTGGCCGCCCGCGTCCACCACGACGGCTGTCTGCTCTCCGTCTGGACCCCCGACACCCGCCGTTCCATGCGCCGGCTCATCGACCTGGGCGTCGACTCCCTCACCACCAACCGGATCGAGGTGCTGACGGCTCTGCGCAACCAGGGCTGACGGGACCTCCGCCCGGCCCGGCACCGCTGCACGCGCGCGGACCGAGCGACCGTCGCCGGGTCGGCGGGCGTCTCGCGGGTGACGTACTGCGGGACCGGGGTGTCGTCCTCACCGGTGTCACGGACTCACCGGTGTCACGGACCGGGCCGCAGCGCCCGGCGCTCTGGCCGGGGCAGCTCCTGACGTCCTCCTCCACCGCCTCCCAGGTCGTCGGGCAGACGCCGAGGCCGTGGCCGGCGCCCCGTCCGTTCACGGCGGGGGCGACGCTTCCGGCGAGGTGGAAGTACGCGTTCTGCCACGTCTGCCGAGCGCCCGCCGGTCGCCGGCCTGCGCGTCGGCGACGGCGGCACGCCCGTGCCGGCCGGCGTCGGCGTACGTCCTCGTGCCCGCACCCTCTCAGCCGGGCCCCCGCTGTCGGCGAGGTCGGAGATCACACCCGGGAGACGGCCGGGACGGCCTGCGGACACCACGTTTCGCTCCCCGGACCACCGTCCGGACGCCCACCCGGACCACCGGCCGCCCCGGCCCGGCCCGGCACCCGGATCGCCACCCGGCCCGACGCCCCGCCCGGCCTGCGATCCACTCCCGCTCCGCCACCGGCCGCCACCGGGCCCGCGCCAGGCCGGTCCCCCACCGGCTCGCCGGTCCGCCACCCGTAGGGGACACCCCCGGCAACTGCCGCCGCTTTCAAGCGAGTTGCTCAGGGTTTCGCCAGGGTCGAGCACCCTCCTCGGTGACGATCCGCGACGGCGACACCCCAGCGGAAGATCGTGCCGAGCCCTCCGAACCCCTTCCTCCGCACCCCTTCCTCTCCGCCGCGCCCCCCTCCGCCCCCCTCCTCTCCTCCGCACCCCTTCCCTTGGAGCCCCCGTATGCAAGCTCGCCGTCGCACCACCGTCGTCGCCGCCTCCCTGGTGGCCGTTCTCGCCGCGGGTCCGCTGGCCGCCCCCGCGTTCGCGACGCCCGCGCCGGCCCCGACCTCGTCCCGCCCCGCGAGCACCGTCGACGCCAAGGCGCTGGCCGCCGCCCTCACCGGACTCCCGGACCCGGACGCGACCGCGGCCCTCGTCCGGGTCGGGGGCACCGACGGCGCCTGGCGCGGCAGCGCGGGCGTGCACGACCTGCCGAGCGCCGCACCGGCCGACCCGGACGCCCGCTTCCGGGCCGGTTCGACGACGAAGGTCGTGACGGCCGCGGCCGTGCTGCGCCTGGCGGCCGAGCACAGGATCGACCTCGGCACACCGGTCCAGCGCTATCTGCCCGGCCTGCTCGGCGGGAAGTTCCGGCCGATCACCGTACGGCAGTTGCTCAACCACACCAGCGGCATCCCGGCGGGCGACGGCCTGGGCGAATCCTTCGAGGAGGTGTACGCGCACCGCTTCGACACCCTGACCCCGCAGCAGGTGGTCGCGTCCGCGGCGGCGAAGGGGCCGGAGTTCCGCCCGGGGACGAAGCAGCACTACCTGAACATCAACTACACGGTCCTGGGCCTGCTGATCGAGAAGGTGACCGGCCGCTCGTACGCGTCCGAGGCGACCCGCCTGGTCCTGACGCCCGCGGGCATGAGGGACACGTACTTCCCGGGCGCCGACCCGCGCATCGCCGGCCCGCACAACCACGGCTACCAGGCCGTGCAGCAGGCGGACGGGACGACGGAGTTCGTGGACGTCACCGAGTGGAACCAGGCGGACCGGTTCGCGGCAGGCGACATGATCTCCACGACCGCCGACCTGGAACGCCTCCTCACCTCGCTCTTCCGGGGCCGCATCGTCCCGGGGCCCCGACTGCGGGAGATGTTCACGGTCCCGGCGCACATCGACGGCGCCACCTACAGCGCGGGCCTGCAGCGCTTCGCGTACGAGGGGAAGGTCTACTGGCTCAAGTCGGGCGCCCGGTACGGCTACAGCGCGCTGATCGCCGGCACCCGCGACCTGAGCCGCACCCTCGTCTACTCGGTCAACTCCACGGACGCGAAGGGCGAGGACATGAACCCGGTGGCCCAGCGCATCGCGGTGGCCGCACTCAGGTGACGGCCCGGCGGCCTCATCGCGACGGGCTCGCCGTCGGCTCGGACGACGGGGTGGGCCGGGCCGTCGCGGGACGGTCCGGCTCGCTCGCCGTGGTCGCTTCCGGTGACTCGCTACGGCCGTCGCGGCCCGTGGTCGGGACAGCGGTGTCGACGGGCGCAGTCGACCTCCGCTGACCGGGGGCCGGGGTCGCGGCCCCCTCGGTAGGGCGGTCGGTGGC
Source organism: Streptomyces sp. 3330 (assembly GCF_031456635.1). Taxonomy (NCBI): domain Bacteria; kingdom Bacillati; phylum Actinomycetota; class Actinomycetes; order Kitasatosporales; family Streptomycetaceae; genus Streptomyces; species Streptomyces sp. 3330. The sequence goes on along the minus strand of NZ_JAVDVA010000012.1, from coordinate 230,110 downwards.
CGGTGCCGGCGAGGGAGAGGGCGGGGGCGGGGTCGACGGGCGGCTCACCGTCGGCGGGGCGAGCGGGACCACGGGGCGCGCGGGGGCGTCGGACGCCGTCAGACGCAGCGGCAGCAGGACGGCGAGCGCGGCGATCCCGCAGGCCGCGCCCACCCCGGCCGCGGTGCGCAGCAGCCTGCGGCGGACCGCGCCGCGGCGGATCGCCTCGTAGCGGCCGGGCGGCGGGCCGAGGTGGCCGGGGACGGGCCGCAGGATGACGGTGAGGGGGTCGTCGGGGTCGAGGTCCGGGCCGTCGTCGAAGTCGTCAGTGGGTGTGATCAAGGCTTCTCCTCAGGTGGGCGCGGAGCAGTTCGCGGGCCGCGTGCAGGTCGGCCTTGACGGTTCCTTCCTTGCGCCCGGTCAGCACGGCCACCTCCCGGATCGGCATGTCAGCGTAGTAGTGCAGCAGGATCGGGACGCGCAGCCGGTCGGGCAGCGACTGCACGAGCAGCCGCACCGAGGGGTCGGCCGGTTCGGCGGGCGGGGCGACGGCGGCCTCGACGGTGGCCCGGCGCAGGGCCCGGCGCTCGCGTTCGAGCTTGCGCCAGTGGTCGCGGACCAGGTTGGCGGCGGTGACGTAGAGGAACCCCTGGGGCTCCGCGACGGCCGTCCAGCGGGCCCAGAGCCGGGTGAACGCCTCCGAGGCGATCTCGTGGGCCGTCTCGTCGTCGTCGACGAGACGGCGGCACCAGCCGGCCAGGCGCGGGTAGAGGGCGGCGAACAGCTCGGACGCCGCCCTCTCGCGGGAACGAGCGGGCCGTTTCAACGTTCTCCCGCGGGAGTCAGGGCGGCGAAGACGATCACGTTGTCGCGGTATCCGTCGCCGGACCGCGGGCCGCCGCACGTGATGAGACGCAGTTCGGGCCGGTCCACGTTCCCGTAGACCTCCTCGGTCGGGAACCGCGCCTTGTCGACGGTCGTCACCTCGGTGACGGCGAACTCGGCCGTCGTGCCGTTCTCCAGGCGCGCCCCGATCCGGTCGCCCCGGCGCAGGCGGTCGAGGTGGCGGAAGACGCCGTCCCCGTAGCCGCCCACCGTGACATGGGCGAGGATCACCGACGGTCCGGTCTGTCCCGGTGTCGGCGAGTTCTCGTACCACCCCGCCCGGTCGTGCTCCTCGACCGGAGGCACCCGCACACTGCCGTCGGCGGCCAGCCCCAGCCGCATGACCGGGGTGTCGACCCCGATGGCCGGGATCCGCAGCCCGACCGGCACCGAGCGCGCGAGGGGAGGCGCCGCCCGGACGGAGGGGGCCGGCGAGTCGCCGGGGGTCCGTGCGGCCGCGCCGGAGGCGGCGGGCTCCGCGGGGTCGCCGGCGCAGCCCGCGACCAGCGGGGCCGCCAGCGCCGAGAGGATCAGGGCGCGCCTGGAGAGCGGGCTCATGCGCCGGTCGCCCTCCGGCGCCGTACGACGTAGAAGCCCGCGCCGGCCGCCCCGAACGCCGCGGCCGCGCCGCCGCCGATCAGCCCGCCGTGGCCCTCGGAAGGCTCGCCGACCCCGGTGTCGGCCCCGCCCCGCGGCACCACGGCGACCTGGCTCGGAACGGCGGACGGAGCGGTGCCGGCCTCCGTCGGCGCCGGGACCGGGGTCGCGGCGCGGCTGTCCTCGGCGGGGGCCGGTGTCGTGCTGCGGCCCCCGGTGGTGGGGCCCGGCGTGGGCGTCGCGCCGTCGGCCAGCGCGGGCGCCGCGCCCGCCAGTAGGGCGGTGCCCGCAACTACCAGGGCGGCGAGGCCCGTTCGCGGCATGAGTCGCATGAATCGCTCTCTTTCGTCGGTCCGTTGACGGATCGAGCGAAGAGACGAGACGGCCGGGCGACGGGTTGTAAAGACCTGGCAAAGTCCCGGTCGGGCGAGAGCGCCGTCACAGCCCCGCGATCGCGTTCCACCGCTGGGCGAACTCCAGCCGCTCCGTGGAGGTGATGTCCCGTGCGATCGCGAGGTGTCTGCGCATCTCGGCGTCCGGGAAGATCAGCGGGTTCTCCGCGAGGGCCGCCGTCTCCTCGTCGTCGGAGTCGGCGAGCACCGCCTGTGCGGCGGGGACCGGGCAGACGTAGTTCACCCAGGCCGCGAGCTCGGCGGCGACCTCGGGCCGGTAGTAGTGGTCGATCAGCTTCTCGGCGTTCGCCTTGTGCCGGGCGAGGTTGGGGATCATCAGGGACTCCGCCCACAGCTCGGCGCCCTCCTCGGGCACGACGAAGCGGATGTCGGGGTTGTCGGCCTGGAGCTGGATGACATCGCCCGAGTACGCCTGGCAGGCCAGGACATCGCCGCTGACCAGGTCCTTGGTGTAGTCGTTGCCGGTGAAGCGGCGGATCTGGCCGCGGCCCACCTGCTTCTCCACGTCGTCGCAGACCCGGTGGAAGTCGTCGGCCGTCCACCGGGTGACGTCCACGCCGTTGCCCTGCATCAGCAGCGCGAACGCCTCGTCCAGACCGGACAGCAGCGTCACCCGGCCCTTGAGGTCGTCCGCCCACAGCTCCGAGACGCCGCGTATCTCCCGGCCCAGCTTCCGCCGGTTGTAGGCGATGCCGGTGATGCCGGACTGCCACGGCACGGTGCACGCGCGCCCGGGGTCGAAGGCGGGCGACCGCAGCAGCGGGTCGAGGTGCTCGGTGACGTGGGGCTGCGCGGCCCGGTCCATCTCCTGCACCCAGCCGAGCCGGACGAACCGGGCGCACATCCAGTCGCTGATGACGATCAGGTCGCGGCCCGTCTGCTGACGGTTCATCAGCGCAGGGCTGATCTTGCCGAAGAACTCGTCGTTGTCGTTGATCTCCTCGACGTAGTCGACGGCGATGCCCGTGCTCTTGCGGAAGGCGTCGAGCGTGGGCCGCCGGTCGGGGTCGTCGTCGTCCGTGTCGATGTAGAGCGGCCAGTTCGACCAGGTCAGCCGCTTGTCATCGGCGGAGAGGTCGGCTCCGGCGCGGTCACCGGGCCGCACGTAAGCGGCGGGCACCCCGCAGCCGGCGAGCCCGCCGAGGACGGCGGTGCCCCCGAGCGCGCGCAACAGGGAACGGCGGGACACGGCGCGGGAGCGCGAGGGAGTCTGGGGCACGCCGTCAGCATGCCGTGAGGCCGACCCCCGGACAATCGACGCTGCGTCGAGCACACCGCGCGCGAGCCGACACCTTGTCGACCACCGACCCGACGAGCACAAGGAAACGGCCCCCGGTCCACGGACCGAGGGCCGAACTCCCCACCCCGACAAGCAGTCCGGCGCCCCCGGGAAACCCCGGCCGGCCGAACCGCCCAGGGGCTGCGGGACGCTGCCCGCGCGGCCGCGATGCCCGACGGTCACGGGAATCGCGCGCTCAGCCGAACTCCCCGAGGGGCGCGGGGAACTGCGCGACCGGCCACAGCGAAGCCGCACCCGGTCCCGAACCGGCACCCGCGCGGGCTCGAGCGCGGGCGCCGCCCCGGGCGCAGACACCGGTACCCATCTCGGCCCCGCCACCGGCCCCTTGCGAACCGACCGGACCGACCCGGACGGGCCACAGTCCGGCCCGCGGAGCGCTACGCGTCGAGAGACGTCATGACGTGCTTGATGCGCGTGTAGTCGTCGAAGCCGTAGCCCGACAGGTCCTTGCCGTAGCCGGACTTCTTGAAGCCGCCGTGCGGCATCTCGGCGACCAGCGGGATGTGGGTGTTGATCCACACACAGCCGAAGTCGAGCTTCTTGGACATCCGCATCGCGCGGCCGTGGTCCTTGGTCCACACCGAGGAGGCGAGGGCGTACTCGACGCCGTTGGCCCACTCCACCGCCTGGTCCTCGTCCGTGAAGGACTGGACGGTGATGACCGGCCCGAAGACCTCGTTCTGGATGATCTCGTCGTCCTGCTTCAGCCCGGAGACGACGGTCGCGGCATAGAAGTAGCCCTTGTCGCCGACCCGCTGTCCGCCCGCCTCGACCTTGGCGTGGGCGGGCAGCCGCTCGATGAAGCCGGTGACCTGCTTCAGCTGGTTGGGGTTGTTCAGCGGGCCGAAGAGCACGTCCTCGTCGTCCGGCTGCCCGGTCTTCGCCTCCGCCGCGGCCTTCGCGAGCGCGGCCACGAACTCGTCGTGGATGCCCTCCTGGACGAGGACGCGGGTGGCCGCCGTACAGTCCTGGCCGGCGTTGAAGAAGCCCGCCACGGAGATGTCCTCGACCGCCTTGGCGATGTCGGTGTCCTCGAAGACCACGACGGGCGCCTTGCCGCCGAGCTCCAGGTGGACGCGCTTGAGGTCCTTCGACGCCGACTCGGCGACCGACATGCCCGCGCGCACCGAGCCGGTGATGGAGGCCATCGCCGGGGTCGGGTGCTCGACCATCAGGCGGCCGGTGTCACGGTCGCCGGTGACGACGTTGAAGACGCCCTTGGGCAGGATCGAACCGATGATCTCGGCGATCAGCACGGTGGAGGCCGGCGTGGTGTCGGACGGCTTGAGCACCACGGTGTTGCCGGCCGCGATCGCCGGGGCGAACTTCCACACGGCCATCATCATCGGGTAGTTCCACGGCGCGACCTGCGCGCAGACGCCGACCGGCTCGCGGCGGACGATCGAGGTCATCCCGTCCATGTACTCGCCAGCGCTGCGCCCCTCCAGCATCCGGGCCGCGCCCGCGAAGAAGCGGATCTGGTCGACCATCGGAGGGATCTCCTCGGAGCGGGTCAGCCCGATCGGCTTGCCGGTGTTCTCCACCTCGGCCGCGATGAGCTCCTCGGCCCGCTCCTCGAAGGCGTCCGCGATCTTCAGCAGGGCCTTCTGACGCTCGGCGGGCGTCGTGTCGCGCCAGCCCGGGAACGCCTCGGCGGCGGCCGCCATCGCGGCGTCGACGTCCGCGGGGCCGGACAGCGGCGCGGTCGCGTACGCCTCGCCGGTCGCGGGGTTGACCACCTCGGTGGTCCGTCCGTCGGCGGCGTCACGGAACTCGCCGGCGATGTAGTTGCGTAGCTTGCGCAGCCGTCCCAGCTCGGTGCTCACTGCCGGCCCTCCAGGTTCGTTGTCCATTGACTGAGACACCCACACTAATCCTTGCCCCGACGTTTTCAACACCCCTGATCCCGTCGGCGCTGCGGAATCCGCAGATCTCCGTTACGTAAACAACGAATTTCATCGCCTCGGCCTTGCGGAACTGTCGAGACGTCGTGCACAGTGAGGCCGTGGCCAGTCGAAGCGCAGAGCACAGGGACTCCCGCGAGTCCAGGAACGGCAGCACCCCTCACCTGGATGCCGTCAGCCTCGCCATCATCCAGCAGCTCCAGGAGGACGGCCGTCGGCCGTACGCCGCGATCGGCAAGGCCGTCGGCCTCTCCGAGGCGGCCGTGCGCCAGCGCGTCCAGAAGCTGCTCGACCAGGGCGTGATGCAGATCGTCGCCGTCACGGACCCGCTCACCGTGGGCTTCCGGCGGCAGGCGATGGTCGGGATCAACGTCGAGGGTGACGTCGAGTCCATAGCGGAAGCGCTGACCGACATGGCGGAGGTCGAGTACGTGGTGATGACCGCGGGCTCGTACGACATCCTCGCCGAGATCGTCTGCGAGGACGACGACCACCTGCTGGACGTCATCAACAAGCGCATCCGCGCCCTGCCGGGTGTGCGCTCGACCGAGAGCTTCGTCTACCTGAAGCTGAAGAAGCAGACCTACATGTGGGGAACCCGATAATCGTGAGGACCCGATAACCGTGAGCACCAAGGACCTCAGCCGCACCGCGTACGACCACCTGTGGATGCACTTCACCCGCATGTCCTCGTACGAGAACTCCCCCGTCCCGACCATCGTCCGGGGCGAGGGCACCTACATCTACGACGACAAGGGCAAGCGCTACCTCGACGGTCTCGCGGGCCTGTTCGTGGTCCAGGCCGGCCACGGCCGCGTCGAGCTCGCCGAGGCGGCGTTCAAGCAGGCGCAGGAGCTGGCGTTCTTCCCGGTGTGGTCCTACGCCCACCCGAAGGCCGTGGAGCTCGCCGAGCGTCTCGCGCACCACGCGCCCGGCGACCTGAACAAGGTCTTCTTCACCACCGGTGGCGGCGAGGCCGTCGAGACCGCCTGGAAGCTCGCCAAGCAGTACTTCAAGCTCACCGGCAAGCCGACCAAGTACAAGGTCATCTCCCGCGCGGTCGCCTACCACGGCACCCCGCAGGGCGCCCTGTCCATCACCGGTCTGCCGGCCCTGAAGGCCCCCTTCGAGCCGCTCGTCCCGGGCGCGCACAAGGTCCCGAACACCAACATCTACCGCGCCCCGCTGTTCGGCGACGATCCCGAGGCCTTCGGCCGCTGGGCCGCCGACCAGATCGAGCAGCAGATCCTGTTCGAGGGCCCGGAGACGGTGGCCGCGGTCTTCCTGGAGCCGGTGCAGAACGCCGGCGGCTGCTTCCCGCCGCCGCCCGGCTACTTCCAGCGCGTGCGCGAGATCTGCGACCGGTACGACGTCCTGCTGGTCTCGGACGAGGTCATCTGCGCCTTCGGCCGGCTGGGCACGATGTTCGCCTGCGACAAGTTCGACTACGTGCCGGACATGATCACCTGCGCCAAGGGCATGACCTCGGGCTACTCCCCGATCGGCGCCTGCATCATCAGCGACAAGCTGGCCGAGCCGTTCTACAAGGGCGACAACACCTTCCTGCACGGCTACACCTTCGGCGGTCACCCGGTCTCCGCGGCGGTCGGCCTCGCCAACCTCGACCTGTTCGAGCGCGAGGGCCTCAACCAGCACGTGCTCGACAACGAGGGCGCGTTCCGGTCGACCCTGGAGAAGCTGCACGACCTGCCGATCGTCGGCGACGTCCGCGGCAACGGCTTCTTCTACGGCATCGAGCTGGTGAAGGACAAGCACACCAAGGAGTCCTTCAACGACGAGGAGACGGAGCGCGTCCTGTACGGCTTCCTCTCCAAGGCGCTGTACGACAACGGCCTGTACTGCCGCGCCGACGACCGCGGCGACCCGGTCGTCCAGCTCGCGCCGCCGCTGATCTCCGACCAGAAGACCTTCGACGAGATCGAGCAGATCCTGCGCGCGACGCTGACGGAGGCGTGGACGAAGCTCTGACCGTCAGCCTGATCAGCTGATCAACACCGGCCCCGGTGTCGACCGTTCGAGTGAGAAACGGCGACCCGGGGCCGTGTGCTGTCCGGCCTTCCCCTCCTGGCTGCCTAGCGTGCGAGTGACCGATCGGCCCTGTCTTCGTTCCCCCGCACGGGGGATTGGCACGGGAACCACAGATCTGAACCGAGGTGTACGCCCATGGAGGCCCCGCCGGACAACGACGTGCTGTGGGCACGCTCCCTGTACTTCACGCACCGCGACGGCTCACCAGCGCTCGGCGGCGTCTCGCTGGGCGTGCGCGAGGGCGAGATCCTCGCCGTCAGCGGACCGCGCGGCAGCGGCAAGACGACCCTGCTGCACTGTCTGTCCGGCCTGACGCCCGCCCAGCGCGGCGAGGTCTGGTTCAACAGCGTCCCCGTCCACACGATGGGCCCGATGGCCCGTGAACGGCTGCGCCGCGACCGCTTCGGCTGGATCGACCCGGCCCCGGTCCTCGTCCCCGAACTCAACGTCTGGGAGAACGCGGCCCTCCCCCTGATGCTGCGCGGCACCAGCCGCCGCCGGGCCAAGGCCGCCGCGCTGGAGTGGCTGGACCGCCTGGACATCGGCGACCGGGCCCGCAGCCGCCCGCAGGAGCTCACCCAGGCCGAGCGCCAGCGGGTCTGCATCACCCGCGCCCTGGCCCCGGCCCCCTCGGTCCTCTTCGCGGACGAGCCGACGGCGCCCCTCCACCGCGCCGACCGCGCCCATGTCCTGCGCACCCTGACGACGGCGGCCCGCTCCCACGGCATCACCGTGGTGCTGGCCACCCACGACCCGGAGACCGCCGCCCTCGCCGACCGCACGGTGCCCCTGATGGACGGCCGCCGGGTCCGGACGGTCCATCTGCCGCCGGTCACGGAGCCGGAAGGCCGGGGGGCCGCGTGCTCGCTCTCCGTCTGACGCGCAGCGCCCACCCGGCCGTCCAGCTCCGCCGCCTCCTGGTGGCGACGGCCTCGGCGGGCACCGGCTTCCTCCTCCTGTGCACGCTCGGCCGCGCCCTCACCCACCCCGAGGCCCCGGCCGCGTCCGTGCTCCGGCTCGCCTGGTGCGCGGTCCCGCTGGCCGCGACGGTCTACCTCGCCCTGGCCGTGGCCCGCACCGACCCCGGCACCCGCCCGCGCCCCGGCCTGGCGGCGATCGGCCTGGGCCCGACCCGTCTGATGGCCGTCTCGGCGACGACGACGGCCCTGTCGACGCTGCTCGGCTCCATGCTGGCCCTGCTGCTCTTCCTGCACCTGCGCGGCGATCTCACGGGCATGCCGTTCGACGGAGCGGCCGACGACTTCCTGGCCGCCGGACGGCCCCTCCCGCTGCCGGCGTCCCTGACGCTGCTGGCGCTGGTCCCGCTGGCCTCGTCGCTCGCGGTGGCCCTGATGCTCCGCCCCAGGGACGCGCGCGTGGCGGCCCAGGCGGCCCCGAGGATGCTCGGCCGGTTCGGCGCGTCCGGCAGGACGGGCCCGGGCGCCCGGTTCGGCGAGTACGGCCGGTACGGGGCGAGGTCGCGCGGCGGCCGGCCGACGCGCCCCGCCGAGGCCTCCGCCGAACCGGCGGCGAACGGCCGGCCGTTCCACCCGACGGCGGGCGGCCCCGGTGCGGACGGCGTCCCGTCGGCACCGGGCACCACGACCCTGCCCCCGGTCCCGGTAGCGGGCCTGGTCGACGCCACGGCGGAGGCGTCCGCCGACGGCTCCCCCGGCCCGGCGGCGGCACGGACGCCGCTCGCGGCGCAGACCCGCCCGCCCCACCCCACGGCCCTCCCCTGGGGCATGGCCCTCCTCGCCGCCGGGCTGGCCGTGGAGGCGTACGCCAACCGCACCGAGCACCCCACCACGCTGCCTCTCCCCGGCGGCCTCCCCACCGGCCCCGCCGCGGTGCTCCTCGGCTGGGTCCTGACCGCCGTGGGCCTCGCCCTCGCCGGACCGGGCCTCACCCACCTGTGCGGCCGCCTGCTCCAGTCGGCCCGTCCCGGCGCCCTCCGTCTCCTGGCGGGCCGCGGCCTGATGCAGGAGGCGGCCCGTATCGGACGGCCGCTGGGCGTGGTCTGCGCGGTGGCGTCCGGCGCGTACACGATGGCCGCGCTGTACGACCCGGCCGATCCGGCCTTCGGGCCGCTCACCACGCTCGGCGCGCTGGTCGTGGCGGGCTGCGCGGTCGCCACGCTGCTGACGGCGGCCGTGGAGGCGAGGCAGGTCCGCGCCGACACCACCGCCGCCCTGCTCCGCCTCGGCGCCCCGGCCAAGACGCTGCGCGGCGCCGCCGCCCTGCGCACCGGCGCCCTGCTCGCCCTCTTCGTCCCGCTCACCCTGATCGTGGCCGAACTGGCGGCCCTCCCGTTGACCACCCGCTGACGCCCCGGCCACCCGCGCAAGCCCGCCCGCGCTGAAAAAAGATCCCCGCCCCGCGATGAGTTCCGCACGGCCTCTCGGTCTACCCCACCGAACGCCACAGACCAGCACCGCGCATCCCCTGGGAGAGACCCGATGACCACCCCGGCCTACCAGCAGATGATCTTCGTGAACCTGCCCGTGAACGACCTCGACGCCTCGAAGAAGTTCTTCACGGAACTCGGCTACACGATCAACCCGCAGTTCAGCGACGACAACGCGGCCTCCGTGGTCATCAGCGACACGATCGTCGCGATGCTGCTCACCAAGCCGTTCTACGCGACCTTCACGAAGAAGGAGATCGCGGACGCCTCGAAGACCAGCGAGGTCCTGATCGCCCTGAGCGCCCAGAGCCGCGAGAAGGTCGACGAACTCGTCGACCGCGCGCTGTCGCTGGGCGGTTCGCCGAGCGGCGAGACGCAGGACATGGGTTTCATGTACGGCCGTTCGTTCGACGACCTCGACGGTCACACCTGGGAGGTCGTCTGGATGGACCCGTCGGCCGTCGAGAGCTGACCCCCCGCTCGTCCGGCGCTGCCTAGCATGGGCGGGTGCATCCGACGACACCCGCCCAGCCGTTCGACGGCTCCCACGACCGTGAGATCGAGTCCCTCGCCGAGTTCGACGAGGTGGTCCGCACCCATGGCACGCTCTCCCACTTCCGCGTCCAGTCCGTCGACCTGACGGACCGTACGGACGTCCTGCTCGCCCTGGACACCTCGGGCGCCGTCTTCCTCGGCTGCCCGATGGAGCCGGCGGCGGCCACGAAGTCCCGCGCCTCCGGCGCCCTGGTCTTCCCGCCCGTGCCGGGTCTGTCCTTCGACCCGTACCGCGGTTTCGTCTACTCCCCCGACGAGTTGTTCGCGTCCCTCGACGAGGGGTACGAGGCGACCCCGGACGCCCTCACGTACGCGTGGTTCCAGCGCACGAAGGCGGACGGCGACATCTTCGGCTCGATGCTCCGCTCGCTCCACGACGACGCCATATCCGACGCCCTCGACGAACTCCTCGCCGGGGAGAGCGTGGTGGGCGTCATGGGCGGCCATGCCATGGCGCGCGGCACGGACGCCTACGCCGGCGCGGCCCGGCTCGGCCGCGCCCTCGCCCGGGACGGGCTGATGGTGGCGACCGGTGGCGGACCCGGCGCGATGGAGGCGGCGAACCTCGGCGCGTACGCGGCCCCCTTCGACGGCGCGATGCTCACGGACGCGCTCCGACTCCTCGCCAAGGCCCCGCAGTTCACGCCCTCGATCACCGACTGGGCGGCGGCGGCCTTCGAGGTGCGGGCCGCCTGGCCGGGCGGCGGTCCCTCGGTGGGCATCCCCACCTGGTTCTACGGCCACGAGCCGCCGAACCCGTTCGCCGCGCACCTCGCCAAGTACTTCTCCAACGCCACCCGCGAGGACGGCCTGCTGGCCCGCTGCACCGCGGGGGTGGTGTTCCTGCCGGGCGCCGCGGGGACCGTGCAGGAGATCTTCGACAACGCGACGCCCAACTACTACGGGTCGCGGGGCGAACCGACCCCGATGGTGCTCGTGGACCGGGAGCACTGGACGCAACGGCTGCCCGCCTGGCCGCTCTTGCGTTCACTCGCCCGGGAGCGGTCGATGGAGTCCCGTATCGCCCTCGTCGACCGGATCGAGGAGGCGCCGGAGGCGTTGAAACGCCTCGGTGGTTAATAAGCGGGCAAAGCCAGCCGCCCGGAGGCGTCCCCGCATTGACACTTCTTATGGAACGCTTATAGACCTGTGAGTCTGCTGGGGATGGTGACGCACTCGGCTCACCGGGGGCGCCATCTCCCCCTCCACCCCCCGCAGTTGCGCTTCCCGTAAAGGACAAACGTGTCCCTTTCCCGCCGTACCGCAGCCCGTTCGGTGCGCATGCTCGGTGTCACCGCCGCCTCCGCCGCCCTGGCGCTCAGCGCCGCCGGTACCGCGCTGGCCTGCGACATCAGCGAGTTCTCCGCCGCTGCCGCCTGTGAGGGCGACCAGGGCGTCATCACCGTCACCGACAAGGACCCCACGGGCGTCCCGGCCGAGATCACCGTCTTCCTGGAGAACAACGGCGGCGACCTGAGGCAGGTCGGAACGGCTCAGACCGTCAAGGGTTCGCTCGCCGGTGTGACCGTCTCGTTCGCCGAGGCCTGGGAGCCGAACGCCGAGTACCGGATCCACGTCAAGGCCGTCAAGGGCAAGAAGACCCTGGTCGACAAGGACATCCCCGGCAACCTGACCACCCCGTCCAAGGCCTGCGAGGCCGACGACACGTCCACCCCGTCCACCACGCCGTCCACCACGCCGTCCTCGACGCCGTCGGACAGCACGACCACCGCGCCGCCGGCCGAGACGACCACTCCGTCGCCGTCCGGCTCGACGAGCGACAGCGCCGCGCCCGCGCCTTCCGCGAGCAACGCCCCGTCGGCCGCGGCCCAGGAGTCCAACCTGGCCGAGACCGGCGCCGGCTCCAACACCGGCCTGATCGTCGGCATCGCGGCCGTCCTGGTCGCCGTCGGCGGTGGTGCGGTGTTCTTCGGTATGCGGCGCCGCGGGTCCGGCAACCGCTGACCCGCACGACCGACCGGCTCGACGCACGGACGCGGACGGCCCGCCCCTCTCCGGGGCGGGCCGTCCGCATGTCCCGTCCTCCCGGCCGGACTCGGCCTCACCGGCAGCTCAGTCCAGTACGACGGTCTCGGCCGCGTCGAAGGACACCCCCACCACGGCCCCGACCTCCGGCGCGTCCCGCAGCGTGCACGCCGCCTCCAGCCTCGGCGCGCCCTGCGGCTGAAGGTGCACGGCGACATGGGTGCCACGGAAGGTGCGGGCGGCGACCGTGCAGCGCAGTCCCTCGTCCACGCCCACCAGGCGCACACCGGCGGGCCGGACGAGCAGCGTGCGCGCGCCCTGAGCCGACCCGGCCGGCACCGGCACCTTGCCCCACGGCGTGACCGCGGCCTCCTCCGTGACGGTCGCCTCCACCACGTTGTCGAAGCCGAGGAACCGCGCGACGAACGCGTCCGCCGGCCGCTGCCACACCTCCAGCGGTGAACCGGACTGGGCGATCCGCCCGTCCCGCATCACCACGACCCGGTCGGCGAGCGCGAAGGCCTCGCCCTGGTCATGGGTGACCGCGAGCACGGTCGTCCCCAACCGGCCGAACAGTTCCCGGAGTTCCACGACCAGGCGCTCCCGCAGCGACCGGTCGAGCTGACCCAGCGGCTCGTCGAGCATCAGCAGCCGGGGGCGCGGCGCGAGGGCCCGTGCCAGCGCGACCCGCTGCTGTTCACCGCCGGAGAGCGAGGTCACCGCCCGGCCCGCCGCACCCGGGAGCCCGACCAGGTCGAGCAGTTCCGCCACCCGCTCGCCCTGCCGGATCCTGGGCATACCGCGCATCCGCAGTCCGAAGGCCACGTTGCCGCCCACGTCCCGCTGCGGGAACAGCTGATGGTCCTGGAACATCAGGCCGAGTTCCCGTTTGTGCGCGGGCACGTTCGCCTGGTCGCGTCCGTCGAGCAGCACCCGCCCGGCGTCCAGCGGCTGGAGCCCGGCCACCGCCCGCAGCAGCGTCGACTTGCCGCTGCCGCTCGGCCCGAGCACGCACACCACCTGGTGCTCGGCGACCGCGAGATCGACGGCGTCGAGCACGGGCCTTCCCCCGAACCGCACGGTGGCGCGCTCCAGTTCCAGCAGCATCTACAACTCCCCCGTCCGGTCGGTCCGCAGTCGCTCCAGCACCAGCAGGGCCACCACGCACACCACCATCAGAATCGTCGAAAGGGCCATCGCCTGGCCGTAGTTGAGCTCACCGGCCCGCCCCAGCAACCGCGCCACGGCGACCGGGAGGGTCGGGTTGTCGGGCCGCGCGATGAACACCGTCGCCCCGAACTCCCCCAGCGACACCGCGAAGGCGAACCCGGCCGCGACGAGCAACGCCCGCCACACCATCGGCAGATCGACCTCGCGCCACACCCGCCACGGTGAGGCCCCCAGCACGGCCGCGGCCTCCCGCAGCCGTTGGTCCACCGCCCGCAGCACCGGCAGCATGGTCCGCACGACGAAGGGGACACCGACCAGCGCCTGCGCGAGCGGCACCAGGATCCACGTGCCGCGCAGGTCCAGCGGAGGCTCGTCGAGCGCGATCAGGAACCCGAAGCCGACGGTCACCGCGGAGACGCCCAGCGGCAGCATCAGCAGCGCGTCGAAGCCGCGGACCAGCCGTCCGGCGTCCCGCCGGGTGAGCGCGGCCGCGGCCAGCCCGCCGACCAGCACGGCGATCGCGGTCGCGGCGCCCGCGTACTCCAGCGAGTTGCCGATCGCGTCGATCGGCGGGACCAGGAAGACATTGCTGTCGTCTCCGGTCAGCGCCCGGTAGTAGGCGAAGTCCGGCGCGTCGAACGAGCGCTGCGCCAGCACCGCCAGCGGCAGCACCAGCAGCACGGCGATCGTGCCGAGCACTCCGGCGAGCAGCGCCCACTGCCCGGCGCCGCGCGGCCGCCGCGCCGTCACCGACGCGTCCACCAGCCGCAGCGCGGTCTCCCGCCCGCGCACGGTCCGGGCGTGCACGGCGAGGATCGCGCCGACGGCCACGAACTGCACGATCGTGAGGACGGCGGCCGTGGACAGGTCGAAGATCTCGGAGGTCTGCCGGTAGATCTCCACCTCCAGGGTGGAGAAGGTGGGGCCGCCGAGGATCTGCACCACGCCGAAGGAGGTGAAGGTGAAGAGGAAGACCATCAGCGCGGCGGCCGCGACGGCCGGCCCGAGGGCGGGCAGGGTGACCGTGCGCCACGCCGTCAGGCGGGAGGCGCCGAGCATGCGCGCCGCCTCCTCCTGCCGGGGGTCGAGCTGCGACCACAGCCCGCCCACGGTCCGTACGACGACCGCGTAGTTGAAGAAGACGTGCGCGAGCAGGATCGCCCACACCGTGGTGTCCAGTCGTACGCCCCACAGGTCGTCGAGCAGCCCGCCGCGCCCGACGAGCGCCAGGAACGCCGTGCCGACGACGACCGTCGGCAGCACGAACGGCACGGTGACGACGGCGCGCAGCACCTGCTTGCCCGGGAACTCCAGGCGGGCGAAGACGTACGCGGCGGGCAGCGCGATCAGGAGCGTGAGCGCGGTGGAGGCCAGCGCCTGCCAGGTGGTGAACCACAGGACGTGCCGGATGTCGGACTGCGCGAGCACGTCCCACAGCCGGCCGACGTGCCGGCCCCCGTCGGAGCCGAGCCCCCGGGCGACGATCGCGGCGACCGGGTAGGCGAAGAAGACCGCGAAGAACGCGACGGGCAGGGCCATGAGCCCGAGCCGTGTCGCGTTCCCCGCGCGGGCCGCGCGCGCGGTCACTTCAGTACGAGCGAGGTCCATGACTTGACCCAGTCGTCACGGTTGTCGGCGATCTTCGCCGGGTCGAGCGTCTCGGGGTCCTTCGCCTGCGGCCCGTACTTCGTGAACTCGGCCGGGACCGCGGCCCCCTCCCGCACCGGGTAGACGAACATGTTGAGCGGCATGTCCTGCTGGAACTCCTCGGTGAGCAGGAAGTCCAGGAGCGCCTTGCCGCCCTCGGGGTTGGCGGCGTTGCTCAGCAGGCCCGCGTACTCGACCTGGCGGAAGCAGGTGCCGGTGGAGACGCCGGTCGGGGCGGTCGACGGCTTGGGGTCGCCGTAGATCACCTCGGCGGGCGGCGAGGAGGCGTACGAGACGACCAGCGGCCGGTCGGCGCCCGCCTTCTTCCCGCCGGCGGACCCGGAGAACTCCTCGTTGTAGGCCTGCTCCCAGCCGTCGACGACCTTCACGCCGTTGGCCTTCAGCTTCTTCCAGTAGTCGGCCCAGCCTCCGTCGCCGTACGCGGCGGCCGTGGCCAGCAGGAAGCCGAGCCCGGGCGAGGAGGTGGCGGCGTTCTCGGTGACCAGCAGGTTCTTGTACGCGGGCTTCACGAGATCGTCGAAGGAGGCGGGCGGGGCCAGCTTGTGCGCGGTGAAGTACGCCTTGTCGTAGTTGACGCACACGTCGCCGGTGTCGACGGGCGTGACCCGGTGCTTCTTCTGGTCGGCCCGGTAGGCGGGCAGGACCTGGTCCGCGCCCTTCGCCTCGTACGACTGGAACAGCCCGTTGTCCAGGGCGCGCGACAGCAGCGTGTTGTCGACGCCGAAGAAGACGTCGCCCTGCGGGTTGTCCTTGGTGAGGATCGCCTTGTTGACGGCCTGCCCGGCGTCGCCGTCCTTGAGGACCTTCACCCGGTAGCCGGACTTCTTCTCGAAGTCCGCGAGCACGCTCTTGGAGACGGCCCACGAATCGTGGCTGACGAGGGTGACGGTCTTGGAGCTCGCCGCCGAACCGCCGTCGTCCGACGATCCGCAGGCGGACAGCGTGACGAGGCCGAGACCGACGGCCGCGGCCACGAACGTCCTGGTGTGCACTGGATTTCCTCCTGGGGTTGACCAGGAAGAGACGCGGCCCTGCCCGGGGGCCCGCGGAAGGTTCCGCCGGCACCCCGGGCAGGGCGCAACAGCTTGAGTGATGACCGAACTTCCTACCCAGAATGACCTGGGCAAGGTTCAGAGGGTCTGCGGACTCTCCCGCACTCTCAGCGCTGTGGCGCTCCCCTGTCGGAATATGAAGATGTACTGATACGGACGTACTGGTACCCGATACGTCATACCTGATACCGGGAGTCAGACTACCGCTCGGTGGCCGCGAGCTGACCGCACGCCCCGTCGATCTCCTGGCCTCGGGTGTCCCGGACGGTGACGGGCACGCCGTGCGCGGCGATCGCCTCGACGAACGCCTTCTCGTCCTCGGGCCGGGAGGCCGTCCACTTCGAACCCGGGGTCGGGTTCAGCGGGATGAGGTTGACGTGCACGGGCTTGCCGCGCAGCAGCCGCCCGAGCCGGTCCCCACGCCAGGCCTGGTCGTTGATGTCGCGGATCAGCGCGTACTCGATGGACAGCCGGCGCCCGGACCGCTCGGTGTACTCGAATCCGGCGTCGAGCACCTCGCGCACCTTCCACCGCGTGTTCACGGGGACGAGCGTGTCGCGCAGCTCGTCGTCCGGCGCGTGCAGGGAGATCGCGAGCCGGCACTTGAAGCCCTCGTCGGAGAACCGGTGGATGGCCGGCACCAGGCCGACCGTCGACACGGTGATGCCGCGCTGCGACAGCCCGAGCCCGTCCGGAGCCGGGTCGGTGAGCGCGCGGATGGCGCCGACGACCCGCTTGTAGTTGGCGAGCGGCTCGCCCATCCCCATGAAGACGATGTTGGAGAGCCTGGCGGGCCCGCCGGGCACGTCCCCGTCCCGCAGGGCGCGCATCCCGTCGACGATCTGGTGCACGATCTCGGCGGTGGACAGATTGCGGTCCAGCCCCGCCTGCCCGGTCGCGCAGAACGGGCAGTTCATCCCGCATCCGGCCTGCGAGCTGATGCACATGGTCACCCGGTCCGGGTAGCGCATCAGCACCGACTCGACGAGCGTGCCGTCGAACAGCCGCCACAGCGTCTTACGGGTGGTCCCCTGGTCCGTCGACAGGTGCCGCACGACCGACATCAGATCCGGCAGCAGCGCCTCACGCAGCTTCTCGCGGGCGCCGGCGGGGATGTCGGTCCACTCCGCCGGGTCGTGCGCGTACCGCGCGAAGTAGTGCTGCGACAGCTGCTTGGCACGGAAGGGCTTCTCCCCGATCTCCGCCACGACCTCCTTCCGCTCGGCGGGCGAGAGGTCGGCGAGATGCCGCGGCGGCTTCTTGGCTCCGCGGGGGGCGACGAAAGTGAGTTCTCCGGGTGCAGGCATAACACGACCAGTGTGGCAGATCATCGCCGGGGGCCCAGGCCAGAGGGGGGTGGGGGTGGTCACCCTTGGGCATCCCCTGTCAGCGTTGGTCGGCCTCGCACGGCCCGGGGACGGCCCGGGACTCAGTCGGCCCCGACCGGCCACGCCCAGGCAGCGGCGTCACCGCCCCTCACTCCAGCTGCATGGGAGCGACCTGAAGCTGTTCCCTGTAGGGCCAGGTGAAGGTGCGGTCGGGTTCGAGGTGGGAGTCCCCCCAGTGGATGGCATGGATGCCGTTCTCGGCGTCGGCCGTGAAGAACACGCAGACCAGCCTGGTGGAAGCCCCCAGCTCCTCGAACGTCTCGTGCAGCCCCAGGTACTCCTCGGTCGCCAGGTCCTCGCCGATGTCGAACAGGGCTTCCGGAGGCTGCGGTCCGTGCGCCCGGAGCAGCCGGTGCCGAGTGGGCGACGCGTTGGCCGGCAACCGGGCCCGGTCCAGAGGCCTCGGCCTGTCCGCGTACCGGAAGGGGAAGAGCGCGTGATCGTTGATCACCGCGTACTCGTATCCGCGCACGTCGCGCACGGCTTCCCCCAGCTCCCGCGCCGTTTCCGCGAGGTTCTCGCGCACCACTCCCGCAAGGGCGACACCGTACGGACTCCGCTTCTTCAACCCCGCAGCGAGATGCGCGGCATGAGCCTTCCCGTGCGCCTTGGCCAGTTGCACCGGGACCGCAGCGGCCAGTGCGCCGGCATGCCGCCCGAACCGCTCGACGGCCCAGGCCGACGGCCCCACCGGATAACCACCCAACACCGACATGCAGTGCTCCCTCCCCCAGGTCCCGCCTCCGAACTGTGTGACACGTACACGAAGGGTGCACAAGGGGGCGATCCGGCCACGCCGTGGCCGCACACGTTCGGTTCTCAGCAGCGGCGACCGGCGATGGCGGACGGTGGGACCGGCTTCCGCATGCGCACCCGCCCGGAGGGTCTCGTCCGATCGACCCCGGCCGTCGCCTCATCCTGCTGGCGCCGGAACCGGTCGTCCACATGGCCAACGACTTGTTCATCACGTTGCGGAGCAAACGCAATGCCGTCGCGGCCGGACACGACGCACACAGCCCGGAGTACATGCAGGCCTCGAATTCCTACGCGGAAGCCCTGCAGACGCTCAGATCCGAGATACGCCGCGATCTCGGACGCGGCCCGCTCCGGCGCAGAGTCGAGTACTGACCTCCCGGCGGCCCGAGCTCCGCGCATTCCAGCCCCGTGCTGCCCCGTACTGCACAACACAGCGGGCCCCCTCCCCGTACGCACAGGGAGGGGGCCCGCGTGAGCCGGTGGTGCGGTGTGGGTCAGCCGGAGCCCACGAACAGGACGAGCAGCAGCCACACCACGGGAGCCGTGGGCAGCAGCGAGTCGAGGCGGTCCATGATGCCCCCGTGGCCCGGGAGCAGCGTGCCCATGTCCTTGATGCCCAGGTCCCGCTTGATCATGGACTCGCCGAGGTCGCCGAGCGTGGCGCTGGCGGCGACGGCGAGGCCGAGGAGCAGGCCCTGCCACCAGGTGCCGTCGTCGATCACGAACTGCATCAGCAGCGCGCCGGCGACCATCGCGAACGACACCGCGCCGAGCAGGCCCTCGCGGGTCTTGCCCGGGCTGATGCGCGGAGCGAGTTTGGTCTTGCCGAAGCGCCACCCGACGGCGTACGCGCCCGTGTCGCTGACGACCGTCAGGACCAGGAACGTCATGACGCGGAACGCCCCGTCGTCGGCGGTGAGCATCAGGGCGACGAACGTGGCCAGGAACGGGACGTAGAAAGCCGCGAAGACGCCGGCGGTGACGTCCTTGAGGTAGCCCTCGGGCGGTTCGGTCATCCGCCAGACCAGCACCGCGAGCGCGGTGAGGGCCATGGCGACCCACGCGCCCTCGGGACCCCGGGCGTATCCGGCGACGACCATCGCCGCACCGCCGACCGCGAGCGGCACGAGCGGCGCCTTGATGCCCTTGCGCTCCTGGAGCCTGCTGGTCAGCTCCCACAGACCGACGACCACGGCGATCGCTATCACGCCGATGAACACGGCCTTGACGACGAACAGCGACGCGATGATCACCACACCGAGCCCGACCCCGACCCCTATGGCCGCGCCCAGGTCTCGGCCCGCACTCTTCTTCTGGGGTGCGGGCGCCGGGTGAGAGGCGTCGGGCATGGGCTCCGGATTCTGCGGCACCGCCGCGTGGGGCTGTGCCGACGGTGTGTCGTGGCCGTGGGCGGTGGCGCCGTACGGCTGGGTGCCGTAGGGCAGGTCCGGGGACAGGGGGCCGCCCGACCGAGCGGCCCCCCGGTCGTCATCCTGGTTTCCGCCGTGCGCGGGTACGTCGGGGACGATGGGCATGGGGCGAGTCTGCTGCGCCTCAGGCGCATCGTACGCGGGACCCGCCGGGGCGGCCCCCTGGACAGGCCCCTGGTCGACGGGCCCCCAGTACCCGGCCCGCGACCCGGCGTGTGGCGGTGAGCCCCAGGAAGAGTCGTTCATCAGACCTCGAGCAGCTCCGCTTCCTTGTGCTTCAGGAGCTCGTCCACCTGCGCGACGTACTTCGCGGTGGTGTCGTCGAGCTCCTTCTCCGCACGGCGGCCCTCGTCCTCGCCGACCTCGCCGTCCTTGATCAGCTTGTCGATCGCGTCCTTGGCCTTGCGGCGGACGGCGCGGATGGAGACCTTGGCGTCCTCACCCTTGCCCTTGGCGACCTTGATGTAGTCGCGGCGGCGCTCCTCGGTCAGCTCGGGGAACACCACTCGGATGATGTTGCCGTCGTTGCTCGGGTTGACGCCCAGGTCGGAGTCGCGGATCGCCTGCTCGATGTTGCGCAGCGCGCTCTTGTCGAACGGGGTCACGACCGCCATGCGCGGCTCCGGCACGGAGAACGAGGCCAACTGGTTGATCGGCGTCGGTGCGCCGTAGTAGTCGGCAACGATCTTGTTGAACATCGCCGGGTGCGCACGGCCGGTGCGGATCGCGGCGAAGTCCTCCTTGGCGACCACGACGGCCTTCTCCATCTTCTCCTCGGCCTCGAGGAGGGTCTCTTCGATCACCACTTGCTCCTGCGTGTCTTGAGTAGGCCCGGCTCCGGTTCCTTGCGGAGGCGGCGGCCGGCTGCGTCGCGTCTTCTTCCTGCACGGTTCCCGACCGGCAGGACATTGTCCATCCCCCGACCAGGGTCCGTCGCCCGGTCAGGTGTTGTCGTACGAGACCGGGGTTCCACCGGTCAGGCCCGGCTGCCTTGCTCACCCACAAGCGTGCCGATCTTCTCACCCTTGACGGCGCGAGCGATATTGCCCTCGGTCAGAAGCTCGAAGACGAGAATCGGGAGCTTGTTGTCGCGGCACAGCGTGATCGCGGTCATGTCGGCGACCTTGAGGTCGCGGGTGATGACCTCGCCGTACCCGAGGGCGTCGAACTTGACGGCCGCCGGGTTGGTCTTCGGGTCGGAGTCGTAGACGCCGTCC
The DNA here is from genome assembly GCF_031456635.1 of Streptomyces sp. 3330. Classification (NCBI taxonomy): domain Bacteria; kingdom Bacillati; phylum Actinomycetota; class Actinomycetes; order Kitasatosporales; family Streptomycetaceae; genus Streptomyces; species Streptomyces sp. 3330. The sequence goes on along the minus strand of NZ_JAVDVA010000012.1, from coordinate 209,354 downwards.
ACGCCGTTCTTGCCCATCAGCAGCGCCTCGGCGTCGATCTCCAGGGCGCGCTGGGCGGCGGTGGTGTCGGTGGAGAAGTACGGCATGCCCATACCGGCACCGAAGATGACCACGCGGCCCTTCTCCAGGTGCCGCACGGCACGCAGCGGGATGTACGGCTCGGCGACCTGGCCCATGGTGATGGCGGTCTGCACGCGGCTGTCGATGCCCTCCTTCTCCAGGAAGTCCTGGAGGGCGAGGCAGTTCATGACCGTGCCGAGCATGCCCATGTAGTCCGAGCGGGCCCGGTCCATGCCGCGCTGCTGGAGTTCGGCGCCGCGGAAGAAGTTGCCGCCGCCGATCACGACCGCGATCTCGGCGCCGTCCCGGACGACGGCGGCGATCTCACGGGCGATCTTGTGCACCACGTCGGGGTCGACGCCCAGGCCCCCGCCACCGGAGAATGCCTCCCCGGACAGCTTCAGCATGAACCGGCCGCGTAGTTTGCCGTCGTCGCTCTTCTGGGCCTTGGTGGTCATGGGAGATCCCGCCTCTTTCACGTGGTGCACATGCGAAGAAGGCCATTGCCGGTGGGGTGTTCCAACCCGTGCGCGGCAATGGCCTCCTCGTCAGATCTGCTGTCGTCCGTCACGCACACGCGTGACGGCGTACCGGACGACTGCGTCCGACCCTATCGGGCCGGAGCGTCGATCGCGGCACGGACTCAGATGCCGACCTTGATGCGCGTGAAGCGCTTCAGGGTGACACCGGCCTCGTCCAGGACCTTCTGGACGGACTTCTTGTTGTCCAGCGCGTACGGCTGGCCGAGCAGCGTGGCGTCCTTGAAGAAGCCGTTGAGGCGACCCTCGACGATCTTCGGCAGGGCGGCCTCGGGCTTGCCCTCGGCGCGGGTGGTCTCCTCGGCGACGCGGCGCTCGGACTCGACGACCTCGGCCGGCACGTCCTCCTTGGAGAGGTACTTCGGCGCGAAGGCGGCGATGTGCTGGGCGATGCCCTTGGCGACGTCGGCGTTCGGCTTGTCCAGCTCGACGAGGACACCGATCTGCGGGGGCAGGTCGGGCATCGTGCGGTGCATGTACGCGGTCACGAAGCCGTCGGCGAACTGCGCGAAGCGGTCCAGCACGATCTTCTCGCCGAGGTTGGCGTTGGCCTCGTCCACGAACGCCTGGACGGTCTTGCCGGCCTCGATCTCGGACGCGAGCAGCGCCTGGAGGTCGGCCGGGGAGGTCTTGGCGACGTGCTCGGCGATCGCGTTGGCGACGGCCTGGAACTTGTCACCCTTGGCGACGAAGTCCGTCTCGCACTTCAGCTCGACGAGGACGCCGGAGGAGTTGTCGTCGGCGATGATCGAGACCACGGCGCCGTTCTCGGCGGAGCGGCCCTCACGCTTGGCGACGCCCTTCTGGCCCTTGATCCGGAGCGCCTCGACGGCCTTGTCGACGCTGCCCTCGGCCTCGTCCAGCGCCTTCTTGCAGTCCATCATGCCGGCGCCGGTGAGCTCACGGAGCTTCTTGACGTCAGCGGCGGTGTAGTTCGCCATGATCTGTGAATCTCTCTCGGAGTTCGAAGTCTCGAAGATCGGGGGGCTGTGGGTGAACGGCGGGCGGTGCACTCGGCACCCCCCGCCGTCACTTCGTCCCTAGGGCCGTACGGACGACCTGGCGGCCGTACGGCCTACGGCCTGACTCAGGCCTGCTCGCCCTCGGCGGCCGGAGCGGCCTCGGCGGCGGGGGCCTCAGCCTCGGCGGCGGGCGCCTCGGCCTCAGCGGCCGGAGCCTCGGCGGCGGGGGCCTCGGCGGCGGCCTCGGCCGGCTTCTCGGCGTCGGCGTTCTCCGCGTCGGCCTTCTTCTCGCCCTCGAGCAGGTCGCGCTCCCACGCGGCCAGCGGCTCGCCGGCGGCCTTGTCGCCCTTGTCGCCGGTGGCGACGCCGGAACGGGAGATGAGGCCCTCGGCGACGGCGTCGGCGATCACACGGGTGAGCAGGGTGACGGAGCGGATCGCGTCGTCGTTGCCCGGGATCTTGTAGTCGACCTCGTCGGGGTCACAGTTGGTGTCGAGGATGGCGACGACCGGGATGTTGAGCTTCCGGGCCTCGCCGACCGCGATGTGCTCCTTCTTGGTGTCCACGATCCAGACGGCGCTGGGCACCTTGGACATCTCGCGGATACCACCGAGGGTCTTCTCGAGCTTGGCCTTCTCACGCGAGAGGACCAGGAGCTCCTTCTTCGTCAGACCCGAGGCGGCGACGTCCTCGAAGTCGATGAGCTCGAGCTCCTTGAGGCGCTGGAGGCGCTTGTAGACGGTCGAGAAGTTGGTGAGCATGCCGCCCAGCCAGCGCTGGTTGACGTAAGGCATGCCGACGCGGGTGGCCTGCTCCGCGATGGCCTCCTGCGCCTGCTTCTTCGTGCCGACGAACATGACCGTGCCGCCGTGGGCGACGGTCTCCTTGACGAACTCGTAGGCGCGGTCGATGTACGACAGCGACTGGAGCAGGTCGATGATGTAGATGCCGTTGCGCTCGGTGAAGATGAAGCGCTTCATCTTCGGGTTCCAGCGACGGGTCTGGTGACCGAAGTGGACGCCGCTTTCCAGCAGCTCCCGCATCGTGACGACGGCCATGGCCGTTCTCCTTGGGTTTCTCGGTTGTGCCGCGGGGACCGGACGGCTCCCGCGCCTGACGCCCGCGGTGCGCCGAGCCACGAAGGACCGAGGGGCGCGGATACCGGAGAACCGACCGTGGCCGGCCCCCGATACCGGGGCGTGCGAAGTCGACCCGGTGACCCGGATCGCCAGAAGAAGTGTACGGGACCGGCGGAGCACCGGGTGACGCCGCTGTCCACAACCGCCGGGTGATCCACAGGCCCCGGCGGCGGTCGCGGGAGCGCGGGACGGTGTCGCCATGCACGCACAGCGATTCACGGCCCTGCTGCCGGTCCTGCCGATCCTGACGGTCATGACGGTGGCCACGGTGGCGTGGGCGGCCCCGCAGGCCGCGACGGGGGCCCGGGCGCTCCCCGGGCCGCCCGTCCCGGCGCGGCCCGTCCCGGCGATCGGCCGCGCCTGGCCGGTGGGCGACCGTCCGGCGGTGCTGCGGGGCTGGGAGCCCCCGGCCGGCCCGTACGCCCGTGGCCACCGGGGCGTGGACCTCGCGGCGGCGCCGGGCGCGCCGGTACGGGCGGTGTCGGCCGGGCGGGTGTCCTTCGCGGGCCGGGTGGCGGGCCGGGGCGTCGTCTCGGTGGAACTGTCGGCCACGGGGCAGCCGCCCCTGCGGACCACCTACGAGCCGGTGCGGGCGGCGGTGCGCAAGGGCGATGAGGTGGCCCCGGGCCAGGTCGTCGGCACGGTGGAGCCGACGGGCTCGCACTGCGCGCGCACCTGCGTGCACTGGGGGCTGCTCAGCGGCAGGACGTATCTGGACCCGCTGTCGCTGCTGCCCCCGTGGCTGCGGCGGAGCGGCCCGTCACGGCTGCTGCCCGTGCTGGGCGTGCCCCTGCCGTGACTCAGCCCCGGACACCCCGCAGCACCATGCGCACCGCGGCTTCCGTGATCGCCGAGCGGCCCGTCAGCACTGCCTGCCCGTGCTGGGCGTGCCCCTGCCGTGACTCAGCCCCGGACACCCCGCAGCACCATGCCCACCGCGGCTTCCGTGATCGCCGAGCGGCCCGTCAGCACTGCCTGCCCGTGCTGGGCGTGCCCCTGCCGTGACTCAGCCCCGGACGCCCCGCAGCACCATGCGCACCGCGGCTTCCGTGATCGCCGAGGGATCCTCCGCGGCGCCGAGCTCGATCCGCCGCACGGCCGCGTCCACCACGCCTTGCAACAGCATCGCCGCCAGCCGGGGCTCCGCATGCCCCAGTTCCGCCAGCGCCGCCCCGATCATCGCCACGAGCCCGCCGTGCGCGGCCCGGATCTTCTCCCGGGCCCCCGCGTCCAGCTCGCTCGCCGAGATCGCCACGACGGCCCGGTGCCGCCGGTCGCCCACCAGGGTGAGCTGTTGCCGCACGTACGCCTCGACCTTGGCCTCGGCGCCGTCGGCCGCGGCCATCGCCGCCTCGACCTCCGCCGCCCAGACGGGGAAGTCGACCTCGCACAGCTGCTCGACCACGGCGGCCCGCGACCGGAAGTACTCGTACACGGAAGAGCGCGCGAGGCCCGTGCGCTCGGCGAGGGCCGGGAAGGTCAGCGCCTCCGTCCCGCCCTCGGACAACAGGGAGCGTGCCGCGTCCAGCAGGGCGGCACGCTGCATCGACCGGTGCTCGGCCACGGAGGCCGCTCGAATCCTTGGCACGTCGACCACTTTACGGACGCGCCGCCCCCGGCGGGAGTGACTCCGCCCGCACTTCCGTCGGCCGGCCGGGCGAGTCCGCCCGGTTCAGCGGCCGAAGCTCGCCAGTTTCGCGCGCAGCTGCAGGACCGACTTGGTGTGGATCTGACTGACCCTGCTCTCGGTCACACCCAGCACGTTCCCGATCTCGGCGAGCGTGAGCCCCTCGTAGTAGTAGAGCGTGACGACCGTCTTCTCCCGGTCGGGCAGGGTGTTGATAGCCCGTGCGAGGAACCGCCTGAGCTCCCGGTCCTCGGCCACCTCCACGGGGTTGTCCGCGGCGGTGTCCTCCAGGGTGTCCATGAAGCTGAGGCCGTCCCCGTCCTCGCCCCCGACATGCAGCAGCTCCTCCAGGGCCACCACGTTGGCCAGCGACAACTGACTGAACACGGCGTGCAGTTCGTCCACCGCGATGCCCAGCTCGGCGGCCACCTCGCACTCCGAGGGGGTCCGCCGCAGCCGGGCCTCCAGCGTCGCGTAGGCCCGCTCGACGTTGCGCGCCTTCTGCCGCACCGACCGCGGGATCCAGTCCAGCGCCCGGAGCTCGTCGATCATCGCGCCCCGGATCCGGGTGATCGCGTAGGTCTCGAACTTGATCTCGCGCCCGATGTCGAACTTCTCGATCGCGTCGATCAGCCCGAACACCCCGGAGGACACGAAGTCGGCCTGCTCCACGTTGGGCGGCAGGCCGACGCTCACCCGGCCCGCCACGTACTTCACCAGCGGTGAGTAGTGCAGGATCAGCTGCTCCCGCAGCCGTTCGTCCCCCGTCGCCTTGTACGACCGCCACAGCTCGTCGAGTGTCGAGGGAGCGGGCGGCCGCACGCTGCCACCGTCACGGGCGGCTGGGGTGATCGCCGCCCGGTCGGACCCGGAGGTGTGCTGGGGCATTCGTCGCCTTGTGCCGTTCTGCCGTGAAGTGCGTGTGGTGGGTACCGCGTGGTGCAGAGGTGCCGGTCTGTGCCGGAATCCTCGTGAGCGTAGCGTGACTGAAGTGTCGCGGTGCGCGAAGGGCATGCCCCGACCGGTACGCAGATACGTTCCGCTGGACGCACTCCGGGGTCACCGCCGTCACCGCGGTCGACCCCGACGGCGGGTCAACTACCGGAATTGCCAAGGCTTTCGGCGTTCCCCCGGACGGCCGAACACCCCGGGTCAACACGGACGTCGACCCCCGCGAACGGAGACCACCGCCTGGCGTGTCAACTTCCAGCCGTCGCCGTGTCGTTCGACGTAGCCGAGCGCCCTGAGTTCGTACAGCCTCGCGATCGCGTCGTCCGCGGTGGTCCGGGCCTCGCGGGCGACCTCGTCGACCGCCGCCGGTCTGCGGGCGGGCAGCGCGGCCAGGACCCGCCGGGCGGCCGGCTCCAGCAGATCGCGCGGCAGCGCGGGGCCACGCCGGTCGGGGGCCAGCTCACCCATCTCGCCGACCAGTTCGACGATCTCCGCGGCGTCGCCGACCAGTACGGCCTCTCCCCTCAGCAGTTCGTGCACCCCGGCGGAGAGACCGCTCGTGGCCGGACCCGGCACCCCCATCGTGTGCCGGCCCAGCCGCTGGGCCGCCCGGGCGGTGACCAGCGAGCCGCTGCGGTAGGCCGCCTCGACGACGACCGTGCCCCGGGTGAGCGCGGCGATCACCCGGTTGCGCAGGAGGAAACGGCTCGGGGTCGGGTGATCGCCGGGCGGCAACTCGCCGATCACCAGACCCTGTTCGGCGATCCTGTTGATCAACGCCGTATGGCCGCGCGGGTAGGGCTGGTCGACCCCGCAGGCGAGGACGGCGACGGTGGCGCCGCCCGCGCCGAGGGCGCCCCGGTGGGCGGCGCCGTCCACCCCGTAGGCGCCGCCCGACACCACCACCCAGCCCTGTTCGGCGAGGCCGGCGGAGAGGGTGGCCGCCATGTGGGCGCCGTACTCGGTGCAGGCGCGGGCGCCGACGACGGCGACCGACCGCAGCGCCCACATCCGCAGGCTGGGCCGCCCCCGCACCCAGAGCCCGAGCGGCCGGGCGTCCCCGAGCTCGTCCAGCGTGCTCGGCCACTCGGCGTCCCCCGGGCACACGAATCGCACCCCGGCCTCCCGCGCGAGGGCCAGATCCCGCTCCGGCCCGGCCTGCCCGGCCCGCGCCCGCAGGCCGGCCCAGCGCCGCGCGGTCACCCCCGGCAGCGGCTCCCCGTCGTCCCGCAGCCGACGCACCACCTCGTGCACGCCCCGCTCCCGCACCCACTGCCCGCCCACCTCGTCGCCGGGTTCGAGGACCCGCCCGAGGAAGACCCGGGCGAGCCGGTCGCCGACCGGCCCCTCGCCGCCGCTCACGTCAGGGCCCCGAGGGCCATCGGCACCCCGCGCGGCACCCCCGTGCGCAGCTGGAGGGCCAGGTTGACGTCCATCGTGTCCGGCCGGTCGTGACCGACCAGGTCGGCGACGGTCCAGGCGACGCGCAGCACCCGGTCGAGTCCCCGGGCGGTCAGCAGCCCTCGCTCCAGGCTGCGCTCCGCCTCGTCCATGGCGCCGGCCGCGGCATGCCAGCGGTTGCGCAGCTCGCGCCCCGGCACCTCGCTGTTGGTCCGCCACGGAGTGCCCGCCAGCCGGGCCGCCGCGCGTTCCCTGGCGGCCCTGACCCGGTCGGCCACGATGGCCGTGGACTCGCCTCCGGGGCCTCGGTGGGCGAGCTCGGCCCGGCCGATCGGGTCGACCTCGACCCGCAGGTCGACCCGGTCGAGCAGCGGGCCGGAGAGCCGGGCCTGGTAGCGGCGGATCGCCGAGGGCGGGCACTCGCACTGGGTGTCCCGGAGCGAGAACCGGCCGCACGGGCAGGGATTCGCCGCCAGCACCATCAGGAACCGGGCCGGGAACCGCACCACTCCGGCACTGCGCGCGATCACCACGTGCCCGGCCTCCAGGGGCTGGCGCAGGGCGTCGAGGGCGTGGCTGCCGAACTCGGGGGTCTCGTCGAGGAAGAGCACCCCCCGGTGGGCCAGCGAGACGGCGCCGGGTCGGGCGAATCCGGCCCCGCCCCCGACCAGCGACTGCATCGTGGCCGAGTGGTGCGGGGCGCAGTACGGGGCCACGTCGATGAGCGGCTTGCCCGGGGGCAGCAGCCCGGCCACCGAGTGGACGGCGGTGACCTCCAGCGACTCCTGCCGGCTGAGCCGGGGCAGCACGGCCGGCAGGCGCTCCGCGAGCATGGTCTTGCCGGTCCCGGGCGGGCCTTCCAGGAAGAGGTGGTGTCCGCCGGCCGCGGCCACCTCCACCGCGGTCCGCGCCGAGCTCTGTCCGACCACGTCCGCGAGGTCGTGCTCCTGGTCCTGCTGGGCCGCGCCCATGCTGTGCATCCCGGTGGCCGCTCCCGTGCCGGGCATCCGCAGGCCGGCCAGGAGCGGATCCGGGCGGCCCGCCTCGTCCGGTTCCTCGTCGGGGACCGGCTCGTCGGCGAGGAGCGCGATGAGCTGCCGCAGGCTGCGCACCCCGAGCACGGACACACCGGGCACCAGTGCCGCCTCGGCGGCGGCGCACTCCGGCACGACCACTTGTTCGTATCCGGCGTCGGCCGCGGCCAGCACGGCGGGCAGGATGCCCCGGACCGGGCGGACCCGTCCGTCCAGGCCGAGCTCGCCGATCATGACGATGTCGGCGAGCACCCGGGGATCGATCCGTTCGGCCGCACCGAGCACGGCGCTGGCGATGGCCAGGTCGAAGCCGCTGCCGCCCTTGGGCACGGACGCCGGACTGAGTCCGACGGTGAGCTTCTTCTGCGGCCATTCGCCGCCCGAGTTCACCACCGCCGCCCGTACCCGGTCCCGGCTCTCGCTCAGGCTCTTGTCCGGCAGCCCCACCAGCGTGAACGCCGCGACTCCCGGTTCGAGGTCGGCCTGCACCTCGACGACGACCCCTTCGACGCCCACCAGCGCCACCGAGCACGTACGCGCGAAGCCCATCTCAGGCCACCCCCCGCGCGTGCTCGACGACGGCCGCCCCGCGCCGGGGCAGGACGACGCCGACCAGGTCGATGCGGACGCCGCCCGGCGGGGCTCCCCCGTGCGCCTGGATCCACCGCTCGGCCAGGCCGCGAAGGCGCTCGGCCTTCGCCGGTGTCACCGACCCCATCGGGTGCTGGAATCCTCCGCCGCTGCGGGTCTTCACCTCGCAGACGACCAGGGTGTCGCCGTCCCTGGCGACGATGTCGATCTCACCGGTCCTGCCGCAGCGCCAGTTGCGCTCCAGGACCGTCATCCCGGCCTCGGTCAGCCGCCGGGCGGCCAGTTCCTCGCCGTACCTGCCGAGTGCGCCTCGGGCCAGATCCGTGTTCGTGTCCATGCGGGCACCACCTCCGGCACCCACGCTCACGCATCCGCCGCCCCGAAAAGGATCTTGGTGGACAACCCGGGGCCTGTGGAAAACCCCGTCACCCACACGAGCGGCCTCCTACGGGGGCTCAGCTCCCCGGAAGCTCCAGATCGCTCTTGTTGAGCTCCTCGATGTTCACGTCCTTGAACGTGAGCACCCGCACCTGCTTCACGAACCGAGCCGGCCTGTACATGTCCCACACCCAGGCGTCCGCCATCGACACCTCGAAGAACACCTCGCCCTGGACCGAGTGCACCTGCATCTCGTAGTCATTGGTGAGGTAGAACCGTCGCTCAGTCTCGATCACGTATTTGAACAGACCGACGACATCGCGGTACTCCCGGTAGAGCTTCAGCTCCATCTCGGTCTCGTACTTCTCGAGGTCCTCGGCGCTCATGGCATGTTCCCCTTCAGCCGTGCGATCTCCCCATTGTGCGCCAGTCCCGTGCGCCTCTAGACGATTTCGGTGTCCAGGGTGACGGGTCCGGCCGGAGGACCTTCGTCGAGCAGCCTGCGCAGGAGCTCGGCGAGTCTGGTCGGATACACCGTCTCATGGGCCCGGGCCAGTTCCTGACAGGTCCACCAACGCGCTCCGGCGACGCTGCGCCGCTCCAGCTCGGTCAGTGCCGTGGCGCGGGTCGCCGTCACCGTCGTACGGGCCAGGTAGTACCACTCGTCCTGGTCCCAGCGGCGGCCCGCGAACGGGAAGGAGCACATCCGCCGCCACAGCACCGGGCCGAGTTCGACCTCGCTGATGCCGGTCTCCTCGACGAGTTCCCGCAGAGCCGCCTCCTCACGGGTCTCGTCGCCCTCCACGCCGCCGCCCGGGGTGAACCACCAGCGGTCGGTCGGGTCGTCCGGTTCGTGGCCGTGCAGCAGCAGGATGCGGTCCTGCGGGTCGAGGAGGACGACCCGTGCCACCTTGCGCAGCCCGCCCTCGTAGGAGTCGACGCCCGCGCCCGACGGCTCGCCGGTGGTCTCAGCGGGCACCGGCCGCCCCCGGCCGGGCACGGCGGCCCGACGTCCGCTTGGCGATCGGGCCGTACGCCGCCCCGCCGAGGACCAGCACACCACCGGCGACGATCATCCAGCCGATGGTGCCCAGCGGGCCCGGCCGGGAGAGGGCGCCGAGCGTCTTGAAGCCGGTGGGGCGCTCCAGCATGCCGTTCATGGGCCAGACGACGGCGTCGACGCGGGCCGCGACCGCGCCGCGCGCGACCGTGCCCTGGGCCGCGTCCGTGAGGTGGGCGGTGGAGTCCAGGGAACCCTCCCGCTCGTCGCCGAGCAGGAAGAGCCTGCCGTCCGGCACCTTCACGGTCGGGAAGTTCTTGATCTCGGCCAGGCTGCCCGCGGGCAGATACGGTTCCTCGATCTCCTTGCCGTTGACGGTCAGCTTGCCGTCGGTGCAGCAGGAGACCGTGTCGCCGCCGACCGCCACGACCCGCTTGACCACCGGCGCGTTGCTCGCCCAGGTCTTGTCGGTGAAGACGACCACGTCCCCGCGGCGTACCTCGTCGCCGTCGATGCGCTCGGCCAGCACCCGGTCGCCCGCGGCGATCGTGGGGCTCATCGAGCTGGTGGGCACGGTGTACGGCCGGTAGAGCAGGGCTCCCCAGCCGAATCCGCCGAGGAACAGCACAAGGCCCAGTGCGACGGCCAGTCCGGACAGAAGCTGTCCGGTCCGGCTGCCCACCGGGCCACTGCTGGTGCCTCCGCCACTGTGCGGGGCCGTACGCGTCGTGCTCTCGCCACCCATGGATCCGCACCCTACCCGGCGGTACCCGACCGGGTCAGCCCTTCTCTCCCGGTCTTCCCGAGCCTCGGTCACCAGCTTGGGAAAGGGTTTGCCGACGGGCGGCGGCCGCGGAAGCCGTGAGGTCAGCGGGTCGCCGACTCCTCCGTGCGCCGGCGCCGCCACAGGACGACGGGGACGACGCCGACGAGGGCGAGGCCCTGCGGGGCGACGGTCAGGGCCGCGGATCCGGCGGACTGGGCGTTCAGCCCGTCCTGGTCGAAGGTGTCCGGCACCGGCAGCGTGCCCCAGCGGGTGAGGGGCCAGGCCTTGACGACGGCACGGCCGACGACCTGGTCCACGGGCACCATGCCGTGGTTCTTGTCCGACTGGTTGTAGCGCGAGTCGCGCGAGTTCTGCCGGTGGTCGCCCATGACCCAGATGAAGCCCTTGGGGACCTTCACGCTGAACTGGCCGCCCTGGTCGTCCTGGCTGCACGGGGTGTTGCCGGGGTAGACGTACGGCTCGTTCAGCGCCTTGCCGTTGACCGTGAGCGGGCCCGTGCCCTTGCACGCGACGGTGTCGCCGCCGACGCCGATGACCCGCTTGATCAGGTCCTTCTCCTCCGCGGACGGCATCAGGCCGATCCAGCTGAGGACCGTCTGGAAGGCGTTCGGATCGACGGTCGCCTCGCCCGCCAGCCAGTTGTCGGGGTCGTGGAAGACGACGACCTCGCCGCGCTCGGGCTCGGAGCCGAACCACGGGGTCAGCTTGTCGACGAGGACCCGGTCACCCTCCTTGAGGGTGTTCTCCATCGAGGCGGACGGGATGGAGAACGCCTGCACCAGGAACGTCTTGATCAGCAGCGCGAGGACGAGCGCGATGCCGATCAGGATCGGCAGCTCCTTCCAGAAGGAGCGGGGCTTCTTCGGCTTCGGGGCCGGGCCGCCGGACCCTTCGCCACCGGTCCGGGGCGGCTCGTCCGCCGGCGGGCCGTCGCCGCCCGCCGCCGGGTCACTCCCGGAGGTCACGGCGCTGCCGGAAGCCGGGTCGGCTGCTCCCACGGGATGACCGCGGTGCTCCTCGCCGTCGTGCCCGGACCGTGCGCCAACCGCCACATCCCCCACGCCAACTCCTCACTCTGTGCCGCTGCCTGCCCCACGTACGACGCAGGCCCACCACTCCCATAACGAGCGGGAGTTCCGCAGGGCTCGGGAGTTGTCGAATCGATCCGTTCGGATCGCCGGAAGCAACACTATGCGACGGCTGGGCGGACGCGGTCGCCGCGACGGCCGAGCCGGTGACGGATGCGAAAGTTTGCGGTTCCTTGAGACGGACCCAGTGGCCGAGCGGCCAGGCGATGACCATGGCCCGCCCCACCACCTCGTCCTCCGAGACGGTGCCGCCGTAGTCGGTGTTCTGGTGGGCCCGGGAGTCGGCGGAGTTGGCCCGGTGGTCGCCCATGACCCACAGCCGGCCCTGGGGGACGGTGATGTCGAAGGACGTGCTGGAGGGGTCGTTGCCGGGATAGAGATACGCCCCCTCCTCGAGGGGCACGCCGTTGACGGTGACCCGGCCCTGGGTGTCACAGCACACGACGCGGTCGCCGCCCACTCCGACGACGCGCTTGATGAGGTCCTTCTCGTCGTCGGACGGCAGCAGACCGATGAAGGTGAGCCCCTCCTTGATCTGCTTGACGACGACCGGGTCCTCCTTCTTGGCCGTGGTCTGCTCGTCGTCCAGCCAGCCGCCGGGGTCCTTGAAGACGACGACGTCCCCGCGCTCGGGCCTGGAGCCGAACCACGGCGTGAACTTGTCGACCAGGACGCGGTCGCCGATCCGGATCGTCTGCTCCATGGAGCCGGACGGGATCACGAAGGCCTGCACGAGGAAGGTCTTCAGGACCAGGGCTATCAGGACGGCCACACCGACCAGCAGCGGTATCTCCCGGACGGCCGAACGCCTGCGCTTGCGCTTGACCTTGCGCTGGAGCTTGCGGCGCTCCGCGCGCGTGCGACCGCTGCCCGAGAGGGACGTGCGCCGGGCGCCGGTGGGCAGCAGGTTGTCAGCGGCGCTGGTGGGGATGCCGCGCGGCTTGCCGCGGTTACCCATGCGCACCCTCCGCGCCGGGCACGCGCGCGTAGGCGCTCGGGCGGGACAGGCGGCCGAGGTGCGCGGAGGGCCAGAGGATCCAGTCGGCGCGGCCGATCACACGGCCGACGGGGATCATGCCACCGCCCGGTGAACCGAGGTGGTCGCGGGAGTCGCGGGAGTGGCTGCGGTGGTCGCCGAGGACGAACAGGGTGCCCTCGGGCACGTCCACGTCGAAGTCCACCGTGGACGCACGGTCGCCGGGATACAGGAACGTCGACTCGTCGACCGACCGGCCGTTCACCCTGATCCTCCCCTCCTTGTCGCAGCAGACCACGTGGTCTCCCCCTACACCCACGACGCGCTTGATGTAGTCGAAGTTCCCGAAGTACCCGGTGCCGTCGAACACGACGACATCGCCCCGCCGCGGCTCGGCACCGAAACGGTACGCCAACTTATTTACGAGAACGCGGTCGCCGATCCTCAATCCGTTTTCCATGGATCCGCTGGGAATCTGGAACGGCTGCGCCACGAAAGCGTTGAGAGCGAGCAAGAACAGCAGGCAGATCAGCAGGGTCAGACTGATCCGGCCGCCCGGGAGCCACTCCGTGATCCGCGCCGTGATCCGCTCCGCCAACGCGAAACGCGACCGTTCCTCCGGTCCTTCCGCCTGCGGGGCCTCCTGGGAGACGTCCGCGGGAACGGAAGGATGGGAGGAGCGGTCGCGCTCCGTCGTCGGCTGAGCTTCGGTGTCCATCGGGGCCAGATGCTATCCGGCCGCTCCATGAACCCCGCAGGGCACTCAGTTGTCGCGCTTCTCCTTGATCTTCGCGGCCTTGCCGCGGAGCTCGCGCAGGTAGTAGAGCTTGGCGCGACGCACGTCACCGCGGGTGACGAGCTCGATCTTCTCGACGATCGGGGTGTGCACCGGGAAGGTGCGCTCGACGCCGACGGAGAAGGAGACCTTGCGGACCGTGAAGGTCTCGCGGACACCGGCGCCCTGGCGGCGGATGACTACGCCCTTGAACTGCTGCACACGGGAGCGGTTGCCCTCGATGACGCGGACGTGGACGTTGACGGTGTCACCCGGGCGGAAGGCCGGGACGTCGCTGCGCAGCGACGCGGCGTCGACAGAGTCGAGCAGGTGAGACATTTCGTCTGCTTTCTTCGCTGATGCCACAGGTCATCAACGGAACTAGAGCTTCGAGGATTGAGTGCCGTGTGCCCGTCGAGGCGGGCGTCGTGTCCCCCTGCGGCAGGGGCGCACACCGGACGGCGCACAACAGCGACCTATTCTTCCACGCCGTCGGTCCTGCGCCAAAATCGACCGTACGGCGCACCCTCCGGGTCGGGCGTCCAGCCGAGGATGGAGAGCATCTCGCGGTCCTTCTTGTCGAAGGTCTTCGGCTCGCAGCGCTCGATCAGGTCGGGCCGGTTGGCCGTCGTGCGCCGCAGGGCCTCGTCCCGGCGCCAGCGGGCGATCCTGCCGTGGTGGCCGCTGAGCAGCACCTCGGGGATCTCCCGGCCGCGCCAGACGGGCGGCTTCGTGTAGACGGGCCCCTCCAGCAGGCTGGCCATGGCCCCGGGGGCGAAGGAGTCGTCGCGGTGGGACTCGGCGTTGCCGAGCACGCCGGGCAGGAGCCGTGCCACGGCCTCGGTGACGACCAGGACGGCGGCTTCCCCGCCGGCCAGGACGTAGTCACCGATGGAGACCTCGTAGACGGGTATCCGGGTGGCGTACTCGTCGACGACCCGACGGTCGATGCCCTCGTAGCGGGCCGGGGTGAAGATCAGCCAGGGGCGCTCGGAGAGCTCGACCGCGAGTTCCTGGGTGAAGGGCCGTCCGCTGGGGGTCGGGACGACGATCGCGGGCGCGTGGGAGCCCCGCTCGTAGCCGTCGGCCAGGACGGTGTCGAGGGCGTCGCCCCACGGGTCGGTCTTCATGACCATGCCGGGACCGCCGCCGTAGGGGGTGTCGTCGACCGTGTTGTGCCGGTCGTACGTCCACTCCCGCAGGTCGTGCACCTGTACGTCCAGCCGGCCACGCGCGCGTGCCTTGCCGACCAGGGAGACGTTCAGCGGGTCGAGGTACTCGGGGAAGATCGTGAGGACGTCGAGGCGCATTACGGCCGGTCCCCGTCCTCGTCGGCTTCTTCGTCCGCGTCCGCGTCACCGTCGGCGTCCTCATCGGCGTCCCGCGCGGACGCGATCTCGGCCCGGTCGTCGATCAGGCCGGGCGGCGGGTCGATGACGGCCCGCTGCTCCTCTAGGTCGATCTCGGTGACGATCGACTCGACGAAGGGGATCATCACCTCGCTGCCGTCGGGCCGCTCGACGATGAAGAGGTCCTGGGAGGGCAGATGCGAGATCTCGGTGATCCGGCCGACCTCGAGGCCGTCCTTGGTGACCACGTCCAGGTCCATCAGCTGGTGGTCGTAGTACTCGTCCTCCTCCTCGGGCAGCTCCGCGGGGTCGACCTCGGCGATCAGGAGGGTGTTGCGCAGGGCCTCGGCGGCGGTGCGGTCCCGCACCCCCTCGAAGCGCAGGAGGAGACGGCCGCTGTGGACGCGGCCGGTCTCGATGGTCAGCGGGCCGGTCGAGGCCGGGTCCGTGGCCAGGACGGCGCCGGGCGCGAGCCGCTGCTCGGGCTCGTCGGTGCGTACCTCGACGGTGACCTCGCCCTTGATGCCGTGGGCGCGGCCGATCCGCGCGACTACGAGCTGCACTTCTGAAGATCTCCTGTCGTACCTGTCATCGGCTGCCGTAACGACTACGGGCCGGGGACGGCCCAGAGGCCCTCCCCGGCCCGAGCCGGTGCTGCGAAACGCGTCAGCGAACGTGATCCACGTCGACGAGGTCGACGCGGACGCCACGGCCGCCGATGGCGCCCACGACGGTGCGCAGAGCGCGTGCGGTGCGGCCGTTGCGGCCGATCACCTTGCCGAGGTCATCGGGATGGACCCTGACCTCGAGCACCCGCCCGCGACGCAGGTTGCGCGAGGCGACCTGCACATCGTCGGGGTTGTCGACGATGCCCTTCACGAGGTGCTCAAGCGCCTCTTCGAGCATGCTGCTCAGGCCTCGGTCGACTCGGACTCGGCGGCGGCCTCGTCCTTCTTCTCAGCCTTCTTCTTCTGGGTGATGGCCTCACCCTTGCCCGAGTCGTCGCCACCGAGGGCCTCGAACACGGGGCGAGCCTTCTTCGGCTCGGCGACGAGCAGCGGCGCCGGGGCGGGCTCGCCCTTGAACTTCTGCCAGTCGCCGGTCTTCTTCAGGATGGCGAGCACCGGCTCGGTCGGCTGCGCGCCGACACCCAGCCAGTAGGCCACGCGGTCGGCGTCGACCTCGATGATCGACGGGTGGTACGTCGGCTGGTACTTGCCGATCTCCTCGATCGCACGACCGTCACGACGGGTGCGGGAGTCGGCGACGACGATGCGGTAGTGAGGCGCGCGGATCTTGCCCAGACGCTTCAGCTTGATCTTGACTGCCACGGAAGTGGTGTCTCCTGGTCTTGACGTGGTTGGGCACGGCGAGATGGCCGCGTGGGGTTGCGGTACCCGAGTGCCCGATGGACGCGTCAGCCGGAGGAGAGAGGGGTCCTGTGCGACTGTCGAGTACAGCTAGCCATTGTGCCACACCGCGCGGGTCCCTTCCGGCCGCGGGTGGTCTGCGGGCATGCGGCAGGGACGCCCGGCGCTTGCGGGGCGCCGCCTTCGACGGCCCCCCGCATCACGCTGAACCGGCAGCCACGAGATGCCGGTGCATGACGGCACGTGCCCGGCACGTGCCTAGGCCGCGCCCGCGATCTCCGGGATCCGGAACGGCTTGCCGCAGCCCCCGCACACGATCGGCGCCTGGGCCAGGACCGACGGCACGACCCGGACGTTGCGTCCGCAGTCGCACACGGCCTTGACCCGGACGCCACCGCCGGAGGATCCGTGCCGGGCGGCCGGGCCGCGGAAGGAACGGGTGGTGTCGGAGGAGGTGGCCGCGAGATGGGCCTTGAGGGCCCGCTGGAGGCGCTCGATCGTCGGGCGGTAGCGCCGCTTGGCCTCGGGGTTGAGCGTGACCAGGGAGAAGCCGCTGCTGGGGTGCGGCTCCTCGGGGTGGTCCAGCCCCAGTTCCTCGGCGATCGCGAGGAATCTGCGGTTGTGGTAGCGGCCGGCTCGGGAGGTGTCGCGCACGCCGCGGGCCGCGGCGATGCCATGGACTGCCTCGTGAAGCAGTCGCTCGAAGGAGAGCTCGTGACCGCAGGCGGACGACGACTCCCCGATCAGGGACTCTGGCGCGGCAAGGTCGGGCAGTTCGGGGTGGTACCGCTGAATGTCGGCCCACGCCTCTGCCAGCTCTGCGGCGAGAACAGGTGGTGTCTGTGTCGTGCTCACGTAATGACAACGAGCGGGGGTGCCCCTGTGTTCCTATTCCGGGCCATCCCAAATAATTTGCACGTACCCGTCAGTTGCCGCTGATGCGTCCTGACGAGGGCGGGTGCGCTGATCTGCGGAGAAGTCTCACAGCTCCTACCAAGCTGGTGCGTAGGCCCACGTACGACCCGGCGCGTAGACGAGGTCCGCGCGCCGGGGCAGGGATGTTCCGCAGGGGCGCAAGAGGCCTTTCGGCCGCTCTCGCGTGCGGAGTGCGCTGTGTCAGTAGGCGCGCGCGACGATCGCGAGGTTACCGGGGGCGTCCCCGTCGTCCGGCACCGACCCGTCCTCCGCGATCAGACACCGTACGGTCAGCGACTGCTCGGCCAGCCTGGCCTCGCCTTCTTCGCCGAGCGTCGCCCACGGGACGCGCGCCCAGCCGCCGGCGAGGGCCGCCTCGGCGGCCTCCTCGGTCGTCGAGACGTCCGTCGTGCGGGATTCGCGACGCTCACGGGACTGCCTCAGCAGCAGCGCCTGGTCCTCGTCGAGGACGCCGGGCAGCAGGCCCTCGAGCGCGTCGATCGCCACCGGTTCCTTGCCTCCCGGGATGCGGCGGGCCAGCATCGCGGTGCCGTTCTCCAGGTCACGGGGTCCGATCTCGACGCGGACGGGCACGCCCTTGAGCTCCCAGTCCACCGCGCGCCGCCCGAAGGGGACGTCGGTGCGGTCGTCGACCCGGACACGGAGCCCCGCCGCCGTCAGCCGGTCGCCCAGCTCACGGACCTTGGCCAGAACCGCCTCGTCGGCCTTGATCGCGAGGACGACGACCTGGATCTGCGCCAGCCGGGGCGGCACCCGCAGCCCGTCGTCGTCGCCGTGGGTCATGACCAGGGCGCCGATCATGCGGGTCGTCGAACCCCAGGAGGTCTGCCAGACCAGCTCCTGGGTGCCCTCCTTGGACAGGTACCGGGTGTTGAAGGCCTTGGCGAAGTTCTGGCCCAGCTCGTGGCTGGTGACCATCTGGAGGGCCTTGCCGTCGCCCATCATGCTTTCCAGGGTGAGGGTGTTGACGGCTCCCGCGAAGCGCTCCTTGACCGTCTTGCGGCCGGAGACGAAGTCGATCGCGAGGACGTTCTCCAGGAAGTCGCCGTAGACCTCGCGCTGGATGCGGGCGGCGAAGTCCCGGGCCTCCTCGTAGGTGGCGTGCGCGGTGTGCCCCTCCTGCCAGAGGAACTCGGACGTCCGCAGGAACAGGCGCGGCCGCAACTCCCAACGGACCACGTTGGCCCACTGGTTGATCAGCAGGGGCAGATCGCGGTAGCTCTGCACCCACTTGGAGAAGTACTCGTTGACGATGGTCTCGGAGGTGGGCCGGACGACCGCCGGCTCCTCCAGCTCCTTGCCGCCCCCGTGCGTCACCACGGCCAACTCGGGTGCGAATCCCTCGACATGGTCCGCCTCGCGGGTGAGGTAGGACTGCGGGATCAGCAGCGGGAAGTACGCGTTCTCGGTGCCCGTCCGCTTGATGCGGGCGTCCATCTCCGCCTGCATCCGCTCCCACAGTCCGTAACCGTACGGTCGGATCACCATGGTGCCGCGCACCGGTCCGTTGTCGGCCAGTTCCGCCTTGTTGATCAGATCCTGGTACCAGCGCGGGAAGTCGTCCGCCCGCGGGGTGAGAACGGGAGCCTTAGCCATGGCGAGATGGTACGGCCCCAAGTTGCCGGAATGTGAATTCTCGCCACAGGCACAGCCGGCCCACAAGCAGGGGCCCGAGACCCCTGGACGCCGTCGCGTACGGGGAGTTACCTGGCATACGGGGGAAGTGCGCGCGCACTGACGGGGGCCACCTGATCGGTTACTGCGGCAACTCTCGGCGGATTGGGGCGCTTATCCATGACACCTACGCTCGTGCGGCAGCACCTGCCACTCGCGGGGCCGACGCCCCGCGCGGACCCGGGTGCACGCGCGCGTGACTGGTCGGAGATCCAGGAGCGGATGCTGGTCCCGCTCTACGAGGCCGTCTACGAGCGACTGGACGTGGGGCCCGGCACCAGGCTCCTCGCCCTCGGCTGCGGCTCCGGGCTCGCCCTGCTGATGGCGGCCTCGCGCGGCGCGGCGGCCCTCACCGGGGTCGAACCCTCCTCTCCCGGGCGGCTGGCCCTCGCGCGCGAGCGCCTGCTGCCGAAGGAGCCCGGGGAGCGGTCCGCGGGCGCGCCGGGAGAGGGGGAGCGCGTCCGTCTCACGGACCGGCTGCCGAAGGACACGGCGGGCCCGGGCACGCGCGCGTACGACCTGGTGACCGCGTTCGAGCCGATCGGTTGTCGCGCGGGCGACGCGGACGGGCTCACCGGTCTGCTCGCGGCCACGACACCGCTCCTCGCGCGCGGGACGCCGGTGGTGCTGGTCGGCTGGGGTCCGCCGGAGCGCTGCGCCACGTCCGCGGTGTTGCGGATCGCGGTCAAACTGGCCGAACCGCTGCGCGGCGGCACGGTCGGGCTGCGCCCGGCGCTGCGCGACGACCTGGAGGAGGTCGCCGGGCGGGCCGGTCTGAAGCCGGACGGATCGGGGCGGGTGGCCTGCCCCTTCGGATACGCGGACGTGGAGAGCGCCCTCAAGGGCCTGCTGTCCACCGGCCTGTTCGACGCGGCGGTGGCGGCGACGGACCAGGCGCAGGTCGACAAGGAACTGACCGAGGCGCTGCACCCGTACCGGCGCCCGGACGGGACGGTGTGGATGCCGAACGTGTTCCGGTACCTGATCGCGCGGACTCCCTGAAGCTCCCGCGTCTCCCGAGGTCCTCCGTCTCCCGGCAGGCCTTCACCGACCGCGTGACGTCCGCGCGCCGGTGCGCGCCCGGCTGCCTCCACAGGGCCGGTTTCCGCCCGTACGCCGATGGGGCGCCCCTCCGTGACCGGAAGAGCGCCCCACGCGGCGTACGGGCGGACCCGGCTCGGCGCCGGGTGCGACGGGCCGTCAGCCCATGAACTTCTTGAACTCGTCCGGCAGCTCGAAGTCCTGGGCGCCCTGCTGGGGCAGCCCGAGCGCGTTGCCGCCCTGGGCCTGGGCCTCGCGGCGCTGGGCCGCCTCCAGCTCCTGCTGCTTGCGCTTCATCGGGTTGCCGGAGCGCTGCTTGCCCTTGGCCTGCTTCGGCTGCTTCTTCTGCCGGCCGGCGCCACCGCCCATGCCCGGCATTCCCGGCATCCCGGGCATCCCGCCGCCCTGGGCCATCCGGGACATCATCTTGCGGGCCTCGAAGAACCGCTCCACCAGGCCCTTCACCGCGCTGACCTCGACGCCGGAACCCTTGGCGATACGGGCGCGGCGCGAGCCGTTGATGATCGTCGGGTCCTGGCGCTCGCCCGGGGTCATCGACTTGATGATCGCGGCCGTGCGGTCGACGTCCCGCTCGTCGAGGTTGGCGATCTGGTCCTTGATCTGGCCCATGCCGGGGAGCATGCCGAGCAGCTTGCTGATGCTGCCCATCTTCCGGACCTGCTCCATCTGGGCCAGGAAGTCGTCCAGGGTGAAGTCCTGGCCCTTCTTGGACGCCAGCTTGGAGGCCATCTTCTCGGCCTCTTCCTGGCTGAACGTCTTCTCCGCCTGCTCGATCAGGGTGAGCAGGTCACCCATGTCGAGGATGCGGGAGGCCATCCGGTCAGGGTGGAAGGCGTCGAACTCGTCCAGCTTCTCGCCGTTCGACGCGAACATGATCGGCTTGCCGGTCACGGAGGCGATCGACAGGGCCGCGCCACCGCGGGCGTCGCCGTCGAGCTTCGACAGCACGACACCGTCGAAGCCGACGCCGTCACGGAAGGCCTCGGCCGTGTTGACGGCGTCCTGACCGATCATCGCGTCGACGACGAAGAGGATCTCGTCGGGCGAGACGGCGTCGCGGATGTCCGCCGCCTGCCGCATCAGCTCGGCGTCGATGCCGAGGCGGCCGGCGGTGTCCACGATCACGATGTCGTGGACCTTGGTCCTGGCGAACTCGATGGAGTCCTTGGCGACCTGGACCGGGTCGCCCACCCCGTTGCCGGGCTGCGGGGCGTACACGGCCACGCCGGCCCGCTCGGCGACGACGCTGAGCTGGTTGACGGCGTTGGGGCGCTGGAGGTCACAGGCGACGAGCAGCGGCGAGTGGCCCTGCTCCTTCAGCCAGCGGCCCAGCTTGCCGGCGAGGGTGGTCTTACCGGCGCCCTGGAGGCCGGCGAGCATGATCACGGTCGGCGGCTGCTTGGCGAACCGCAGCCGCCTGGTCTCGCCGCCGAGGATCGTGACGAGTTCCTCGTTGACGATCTTCAGGACCTGCTGGGCGGGGTTCAGCGCCTTGGAGACATCGGCGCCGAGCGCGCGTTCCTTGACGTTCTTGATGAACGTGCGGACGACCGGCAGGGCCACGTCCGCTTCGAGGAGTGCGATGCGGATCTCGCGCGCCGTGGCGTCGATGTCCGCTTCGCTCAAGCGCCCCTTGCCGCGCAAGTTCTTGAAGGTCGCTGAAAGGCGATCGGAGAGAGTATCGAACACGGCGGCGTCGGTCCTCGGAGTCGGGGGCAGTCTGAGCGTCTTCCAGGGTATCCGGCCGCGCAAGACATTCGTCCCCGCCTGCTGTAATCAGCGGGCGGGGACGTGTGCCGCGCGGCACGGGGTCAGGCCCGCAGGGTCTCCTCCAGCTTGCGGGTGACGGAGGCGGCCTCGTCGGCGGGCAGGGGCGCGCCGTCCGCCCCGGTGACGTAGAACGCGTCCACGGCGTTCGCGCCGAGGGTGGAGACGTGCATGCTGCGGACCCGCAGCCCCGCGTCCTCCAGGGCCTGGCCGATCCGGTGCAGCAGCCCCGGCGCGTCCTGGGCGCGCACCTCGATGACCGTGGCGTGCCGGGAGGCAGCCGGGGCGACCGTCACACGCGGCGGCGGCGCGACCACGCCCCGCCTGCGGGGGTAGGCGGCGTCCCGTTCCGCGAGCCGTCCGGCGATGTCCAGCGAGCCGTCCAGGGCGCGTACGAGGTCGGCGCGCAGCCGGGCCGCCTGCGGCAGGGAGCCGTACTCGGCGGCGACCCGCCAGTTCAGCAGCAGGACGGAGCCCTCGACGCCGGTCGGCAGGTCCAGGGCGCGCAGCTCGGCGGTGCGGACGGTCAGCCGGTGCACGGCGAGGACGCCGGCCACGGCGGGCAGCACGCCCGCCTGGTCCGGGACGGCGATGAGCAGTTCCACACCGAGCGGCTCGGGGTCCTCCGCGGGTCCGTCCTCCGTAGGGGGCTCGGTCTGGGCGCGCAGGGCCAGCACCGGTCCCCCGGTGGCGACCGCCTCGATGGCGAGCCGCTCCTGCTCCGCGGTGGGCGCGGCGGCGTCGGGCTCGTCCGGCGCGTCCCCGGCGAGCACCGCCGCCACCCGCTTGACCAGGTCCGCCACGAGCGAACCCCGCCAGGACGACCAGGCGGCGGGGCCGGTGGCCAGCGCGTCCGCCTCGGTGAGCGCGTGCAGCAGCTCCAGGGTGCTCTGCGAGCCGACCGCCTCGGCGACCGAGCGGACCGTGGCGGGGTCCTCCAGGTCGCGCCGGGTGGCCGTCTCGATCAGCAGCAGGTGATGCCGTACGAGCGTGGAGAGGACGGCGACCTCGGCGCGGTCGAAGCCGATCCGGGCCGCGACGTCCTTGGCGATGATCTCGCCCGCCACCGAGTGGTCGCCGGGCCAGCCCTTGCCGATGTCGTGCAGCAGAGCGCTGACCAGGAGGAGGTCGGGGCGGCTGACCCGGCGGGTGAACTCGGAGGCGCGCACGGCGGTCTCGATGAGGTGCCGGTCGACGGTCCAGATGTGCACGGCGTTGCGCTGCGGGCGGCAGCGCACCCGCTCCCAGTCGGGCAGCAGCCGGGTGATCAGGCCCTCGGCCTCCAGCGCCTCCCAGACCTCGATGGTGGGCTGGCCGGAGCCGAGCAGCGTCACGAGCTGCTCACGGGCCTCGGCGGGCCAGGGCGTGGGCAGCGGGCGCACGGTGGCGGCGAGGCGCCGTACGGCGTGCAGGGAGAGCGGGAGGCCCGCCTGCGCGGCGGCGGCCGCGGCGCGCAGCGGGAGCACGGGGTCGCGTTCGGGGCGGGCGGCGCGGGCGAGCACCACCTCGCCGTCCTGCTCCACCACGCCTTCGGCCAGCGGGGACCGTTCGGCGGCGGGCTTGGCGCCGCCGCCCAGCATGGCGCGCAGCCGCGGCCGCACGGCACGCGACCGCAGCACGCGCCCCACCTCACGCCAGGTGACGTCGCTCGCGTACGCGATGACGCGGGCCGCCTCGTACACCTGCCGCAGCAGCGTGTCGGCGTCCAGCAGGCCGAGTTCGGCGGCCACCTGGTCCTGTTCCTGGAGGGCCAGGCGGTCGGTGGCACGGCCGGTGGCCAGGTGCAGGGCGTCCCGTACGTCGAGGAGCCGGCGCCGGGCGTCGTCGAGGCCCTCGCGCGGCGCGTCGGCCAGCCAGGAGGCGGCGACGGCCCGCAGCGCCGTGGCGTCCCTGAGCCCGCCCCGCGCCTCCTTCAGGTCCGGTTCCAGCAGGTACTGGAGCTCGCCCTGGCGCTCGGCGCGCTCGACGCAGAGCTCCTGGAGCTCGGGCAGGCGCTTGGGCGCCTGGTTGCGCCAGTCGGCGAGGACGGCCGTCCGCAGTCCCGCCGTCAGCCCGGGGTCGCCGGCGAGGTGGCGGGCGTCGAGGAGGCCGAGCTGGACCTTGAGGTCCTCCCCCGCGGTCTTGCGGGCCTCCGCCGGAGTGCGGACGGAGTGGTCCAGAGCCAGGCCCAGGTCCCACACGGGGTACCAGAGCCGGTCGGCGAGGGCGGCGACCGCCTTGGGGTCGGCGCCGTCGTGCAGCAGCAGGAGGTCGAGGTCGCTGCGCGGGGACAGCTCGCCCCGCCCGTAGCCGCCCACGGCGACCAGGGACACGCCCTTCAGCTCCTCGGCGCCGGCCGTGAAGAGCCCCGACAGCCAGTCGTCGGTCAGTTCCGCGAGGGCGGAACGGCGCGGCGGCCCGGGCCGCGCCCCCTCGGTGAGGAGGCGCAGCCGGGCCGCCGCGTAGCCGCTGGGTCCCGAGTCCTCTGCATCCTTGCGCACGTCCGTACTCGTCACCCAGCGACTCCTGTTCTGTTCTGCCGTCAGAGCGCGTCCGGGCCGCGCTCGCCGGTGCGGACCCGTACGGCCGTCTCGACCGGGAGGGACCAGACCTTGCCGTCACCGATCTTGCCCGTGCGGGCCGCCTTGACGATGACGTCGATCAGCTGCTCGGCGTCGTCGTCCTCGGCCAGCACCTCGATGCGGATCTTGGGAACCAGGTCGACCGTGTACTCGGCGCCGCGGTAGACCTCGGTGTGTCCCCGCTGACGACCGTAACCGCTGGCCTCGGTGACCGTCAGTCCGTGGACGCCGAAGGCCTGCAGGGCTTCCTTGATCTCGTCGAGCCGGTGGGGCTTCACGACGGCGGTGATGAGCTTCATGCGTCCACCTTCTTGCTCGCGTCGGTGACCGCGGTCGGGAGGGCGGTCGTGCGGGCGGCGCCGCCGCCGGCCCCGCTGAAGTCGTATGCGGTCTCGGCGTGCTCGGCCTGGTCGATGCCGGCCACCTCGTCGTCCTCGGAGACCCGCATGCCGATCGTCTTGTCCAGGAGGAAGGCGAGGATCGCGGAGACCACCAGCGAGTAGCCGAGGACCGCGAAGACTCCGGCGCACTGCTTCCAGAACTGGTCGAGGCCGCCGCCGTAGAAGAGGCCCTCGACGTCGGACTGGCCCTTGCCGCTGGCGAAGAAGCCGATCAGCAGGGAGCCCACGACACCGCCGACCAGGTGGACGCCCACGACGTCGAGCGAGTCGTCGTAGCCGAACTTGTACTTGAGGCCGACGGCCATGGCGCACAGGACACCGGCGATGGCGCCGACGGCGATCGCGCCGAGCGGGGAGACCGCACCACCCGAAGGAGTGATGGCGACCAGGCCGGCGACCGCGCCGGAGGCGGCGCCCAGCGTGGTGAACGCGCCGTGCCGGATCTTCTCGTAGACGAGCCAGGCCAGCATGGCGGCGGCGGTGGCGACCTGCGTGTTGACGAACATCAGCGCGCCGACGCCGTCGTCGTTGCCGAGCCACGAGCCGGCGTTGAAGCCGAACCAGCCGAACCACAGCAGACCGGCGCCGAGCATGACCAACGGCAGGCTGTGCGGACGCATCGGGTCCTTCTTGAACCCGACGCGCTTGCCGATGACGAGGATCACGCCGAGGGCCGCGGCACCGGCGTTGATGTGCACCGCCGTACCACCGGCGAAGTCGATGACACCCAGCTCGAAGGCCCAGCCGCCGGCGCCCCAGACCCAGTGCGCGACCGGGAAGTAGACGACCGTGGCCCACAGCGCGACGAACAGCGCCCACGCGGAGAACTTGACGCGGTCGGCGAGCGCACCGCTTATCAGGGCGGGCGTGATGATCGCGAACATCATCTGGAAGACCATGAACACGAAGATCGGGATGGTGTAGCCGTCCCACAGCTCCGTCAGGCCGATGTTGCTGAGACCGACCCAGTCGGAATTCCAGCCGATGAGGCTGCCGGAGTCGGTGCCGAAAGCGAGGGAGAAGCCGTACAACACCCACAGGATGGTGACGATGCCGATGCTGATGAAGCTCATCATCAGCATGTTGAGCGTGCTCTTGACGCGGACCATGCCTCCGTAGAAGAAGGCGAGGCCCGGGGTCATGATCAGCACCAGGGCGGAACAGATGAGCATGAAGCCTGTGTTCGCGGACGACAGCGTGGGTGCGTCCGCCGCAAGCGTGATGGCTGCTGCCATCGGCGTCTCCTCGTCGTAGGTACGGCCCCGTGCGGGCGAAGCCAGAGCGGGTCGTGAGGGGTGGGCCGGTTATGCGCCATGAGATTCGCGCAGCGCGGTTTCGGTGGAAGCCCCTCGTTGTTTCGCCGCTGTGACGAAGGCGCCTTGCGCGTTACGCCTCGATGAACTGGCTGATGTTCGCCGAGTGGATCGTTATCGTGGCGCAACCTTCGAAGAACGCAATAAACCGGCCGCGGACGGCCTTCCGAATGACCTGGCATGGGGGAGCCGAGTCGGGCAGTTCGGGAGGGCCGGCCGCGGCCGGAGTTCGGGGGTTGTGCTCTGCGGATCGGCCGGATCAGACCGCTTCCGCCGTCTCCGGCAGCTCGATGGTGAGCCGCTCGGTCAGGTCCACGACTTCCGAGAGATCCCCGAAATCGCGTACGGCGCTGTCGACGGTCTTTCGGATACGAGTGTTGACGCGCTCGGAGCGCACCTTCTTGGCCTCCTTCATGGCCTGTGTGGCGAGGGTGGCGCTCTGCTCGGGCTCGCGCTGGAGGAGGTGGACGGTGGCCATGCCGATCAGGTTCAGCACGTACGACCGCTGGTGGTCGTGGTCGCCCGCGAACCGCTCCACGGCCTTGCGCATCAGGGGCTCGGCCAGCGAGGCGTAGGTGGGGCTGCGGCCGGCGACATAGGCGAGGTCGCGGAACGAGTGGCTGTTCTCGCCGTAGAGCTCGGCCTCGGAGAAGAAGCGGATCCAGTCCGGGTCCGGCTCGTCCCACTCGTCCGACTCGGCGAAGGTGTCCTCGGCCATCCGCACCGCCCGCTTGCACCGGCCCGGCTGCCCCATGTTGGCGTAGGCGCGGGCCTCCATCGCATACAGCATGGCCTGGGTGCGCGGGCTCGCGCAGTCCCGGCTGCCGTACTGCGCGAGGTGGATCAGCTCCAGGGCGTCCTCGGGCCGGCCGAGGTGGATCATCTGGCGGCTCATGCTGGACAGCACGTACGAGCCGAGCGGCCGGTCACCGGCCTCCTTCGCCGCGTGCAGGGCGAGGACGAAGTACTTCTGCGCGGTGGGCTGGAGCCCGACGTCGTAGCTCATCCAGCCCGCCAGCTCCGCCAGTTCGGCGGCGACCTTGAAGAGCCTCCTCGCGGTGGACTCGGGCTGCGGCTCCTGCAGGAGATCCGTCACCTCGTGCAGCTGGCCGACGACCGCCTTGCGGCGCAGCCCGCCGCCGCACTGGGCGTCCCACTGCCGGAACATGACGGTGGTGGACTCCAGCAGGTCCAGCTCGGGCCGGGACAGCCGGCCGCGGGCCCGGCTGGTGGGGACCGAGTCCGGCTCCTCCAGCGGGGCGGGCGGCGAGGGGACGAGCCAGCGCTGCATGGGCTCGATGAGGGACGGCCCCGCGCACAGGGCGAGCGAGGTCCCGAGGAAGCCGCGCCGCGCCAGCATCAGGTCGCTGCGCGAGAACTCGCTGAGCTGGGCCACCGTCTGCGGGGCCGTCCACGGCAGGTCGACGCCGGTCACGGAGGGCGCCTGACGCGCCGCCCGCAGGCCGAGGTCCTCGACGGAGACGACACAGCCGAACCGCTCGGAGAACAGCTCGGACAGGATCCTCGGGATGGGCTCGCGGGGGTTCTCGCCGTCCAGCCAGCGGCGCACGCGCGAGGTGTCCGTGGAGATGTGGTTGGCGCCCAACTGACGTGCGCGGCGGTTCACTTGGCGGGCGAGCTCGCCCTTCGACCAGCCACTGCGCACGAACCACGAAGAGAGCAGCTCGTTCGGGCGCTTGTCCGCACCCGCAGCGTTACTTCCGCTTCCGCCGTTGCCGCTCACTGGAACGCCCCCATCCCTGAGACCACTTGTCACTGAGTGCGCCAAGCCTTATCAGAATGCCGGTAAATACGGCCCTCCGTACGGTACTTGTCACCCTTCGAACGGAAAGCCGACTTGCCTCCGGCATACCCACAAGCGCATGTGCCTCCAGGACCCGCACACTCAAAGTAATCCTACGATCACGGTCCCGGCCACGAGGATCCCGGAAACGCCACCATTCGCCACCCCTTCGAATGAACTCTCGGTGGCTCGTACGCGATTCACTTGACATAGGACGGCCGGGAGTGGGCGGAGCGAAGCACTCAGGGGCGCGCATCGCCCGGCACACCACCCGGAGCGCTTCCAGGCGCTGCCTGGATCGAGCGGTCGGCGGGGAAGCGGAAGCACACAGAGTCACGACGATCGACCGCTGCGTAACCATCGGAGCGTCGAACCCGTTGGAGGGGGCATGGGCTTCACGATCGGCGGCATTCGCGAGATCCGCTCCGGCGCGCGCAGGCGCGGTCGCTCGTCCGAGTGCACCGCCGTCGCCGAGTTCACGGGACTGTGGGGCTGGGACGCGGTGCCCGGCGCGCGGGCCGCTGCGGGCGTCTGCTCGTGCGGGCGCCCCGACTGCCGCGAACCCGGCGCGCACCCCTTGCCGTTCGCCCCCCGCGTCCCCGCCGGGGCCACGCTCGACGAGGTGAGCAGGACCTGGTCGGAGTTCCCGGGCGCGGCGGTCATGCTGCCCGTCGGGCGCGCCTTCGACGTGATCGACGTCGCCGAGTCCGCCGGCCGTCGCGCCCTGGTGAGGCTGGAGCGCATGGGCATCCCCCTCGGCCCGGTCACCGCCGCTCCCGAGGGCCGCACCCAGTTCTTCGTCGCCCCCGGCGCCGCCGCCGAACTGACCGGCCTGCTCTACCGCATGGGATGGGACGACCCGACCGCCCTGGACCTGCGGGGCCTCGGCCCCGGCACGTACATCACGGCCCCGCCCTCCGACCGCGGCGGGCTCGGCCCGGTGCGCTGGCTGCGCCCGCCCGCACTGGACTCGGCGACCCGTCCACCGCAGGCCCGGCTGCTGCTGGGCACCCTGGCCTATCTGGCCCACCGGTCGCGCGCCTGATCCGTACGGCGCGCACACAGCCGAGCGCCCGCTCCCACTGCACCTGGGGGCGGGCGCTCTGTCGGTTCCGCGCCGGGGCGGCGCCGCTCTCGCGGGCCCGGCCGGTCGCCGTCGTGGTGTCTCAGTCGCCGATAAGGGCATCCACGAAGGCCTCCGGCTCGAACGGCGCCAGGTCGTCCGCGCCCTCGCCGAGTCCGATCAGCTTGACCGGGACACCCAGCTCGCGCTGGACCGCGATCACGATGCCGCCCTTCGCCGTGCCGTCCAGCTTGGTCAGGACGATGCCGGTGATGTTCACGACCTCGGCGAAGACACGGGCCTGGACGAGACCGTTCTGCCCGGTGGTGGCGTCGAGGACGAGGAGCACCTCGTCGAGCGGCGCGTGCTTCTCGACGACCCGCTTGACCTTGCCGAGCTCGTCCATGAGCCCGGTCTTGGTGTGCAGCCGCCCCGCGGTGTCGATGAGGACGACGTCCACCCCCATCTCCTTGCCCTCCTTCACCGCGTCGAAGGCGACGGAGGCGGGGTCGCCCGCCTCGGGGCCCCGCACGGTGTGCGCGCCGACGCGCTCGCCCCAGGTCTGGAGCTGGTCGGCGGCGGCGGCGCGGAAGGTGTCGGCGGCGCCGAGGACGACGGTCCGGCCGTCGGCCACGAGCACGCGCGCGAGCTTGCCGGTGGTGGTGGTCTTGCCGGTGCCGTTGACCCCGACGACCATGACGATGCCCGGCTTGCGCTCCGCGGGCTCGGTCTTCACGGTGCGGTCGACCTCGGTGCCGACCAGCTTGAGCAGTTCCTCGCGCAGCAGGCTGCGCAGCTCCTCGGGGGTGCGGGTGCCGAGCACCCTGACGCGCTCGCGCAGCCGCTCGACCAGTTCCTGGGTGGGCTGCACGCCGACGTCGGCGGTGAGCAGCGTGTCCTCGATCTCCTCCCAGGTGTCCTCGTCGAGGTGCTCCCGGGAGAGCAGCGTCAGCAGGCCCTTGCCGAGGGCGTTCTGCGAGCGGGACAGCCGGGCGCGGAGGCGGACCAGCCGCCCCTCGGTGGGTTCCGGGATCTCGAGCTCGGGAACCTCGAGAACGGGCGGTTCCTCGACGGCGGTGCCGGTCGGGCCGCCGTCGGGAAGATCCACCTCCTCTATCGTGCGGCGCGGTTCGTCGCGCGGCGTCTCGGCCTCGTCGCCGACATGCGGCTCGGCCGGAGGGGCGGTGATGTCGGGCGCGGTGGGGGGCGGCGGGGGCAGCGACTTCTTCCGTCGGCTGCCGACCACGAGCCCGCCGAGCACACCGAGCACGACCACGGCGATGACTACAGCAAGGATGACGGTTTCCATAACCCGACCAGTATGCGTGACCCCTCCCCGCCGGTGCGGGTGGCGACCCGGCCGCGCGTCAGCCGGTCGGCCCGCTCCTGCGCGGCGCCCCCTCGCCCGCCGAGCGGCCACAAGACCCGCCTCGTCGAGACCGTCGCGCTCGAGGTCTCACGGGCGCGGCGGGCCGGCGGCGGCGCTCGACGCCGCCGGGTGCGTCCGCCCGACGGGACGGCGGCGGCGCCCGGCGCCCCATCGCGGTTCGTCGGGGCCGAGCCGGGGGGCTACGCGTCCGAGCCGAAGAGCTAAGCGCCCGAGCCGGGGGCGGCGCGTCCGAGCCGGGGAGGGCGGCGCCGCCCGGCCGCGCCGCCTGCCCTGCGGGCCGGCCGACAGGGCGGGGCAGGTGACGGCCCGGCACGCGTGGCGCGGGCCCGGGTGGCGCCCCGGCGCGCGTGCTCGGACCGTCCCGGCCCATGGCCATCTGACACATCGTCAGCTACGGTCCCCCCACATCCGCCGAAGGGGGCCTCCCATGCCCGTCACCGTCGTCCGTTTCAACCTCGTCGCTCCCGGCGCGACCCCTGCCGAGCTCGGTGTGCGCTACCGGGCCGCTCTGGAAATGGCCGCGTACGCCGACGAGTGCGGGGTCACGACCGTGCAGACCGAGGAGCACCACGGAGCCGAGAACAACTGGCTGCCCTCGCCGTTCGCCTTCGCGGGCGCCGTGCTCGGCGCCACCCGGCGGCTCGCGGTCACGGTGTCGGCGGTGATCGGCCCGCTGCACGATCCGCTGCGGCTGGCCGAGGACATCGCGGTGCTCGACCTGCTGAGCGGCGGACGGCTGGTCACGGTCGCCGGGATCGGGTACCGGCCCGAGGAGTACGCCCGGGCGGGGGTGGACTGGAAGCGGCGCGGGCGGCTCCAGGACGAGCTGCTCGACACCCTGCTCAAGGCCTGGACCGGCGAGGAGTTCGAGTACCGGGGACGCACGGTACGGGTCACCCCGCGCCCGTCCTCCGCACCGCACCCCCTGCTGCTGGTCGGCGGCTCCTCGAAGGCCGCCGCCCGCCGGGCCGCCCGGCTCGGTCTGCCGTTCTTCCCCAGCGCGCACCTGCCGGAGCTGGAGGCGTACTACAAGGAGCGGCTCGTGGAGTACGGGACGGAGGGCTGGACGATGATGCCGGCCGCCGAGACCCCGCTGCTGCACATCGCCGAGGATCCGGACCGGGCGTGGGCCGAGTACGGCGAACACTTCCTGCACGAGGCGCGGACGTACGCCTCCTGGCAGTCCGCCGACATCCGCTCGGCGGTGCGGTCGGCGGCGGGCAGCGTCCGGGAGCTCCGCGACGAGGGGGTCTACCGGATCCTCACGCCGGACGAGTGCGTGGCGCAGGGCCTCGACAACCTCGTCCTGCATCCGCTGGCCGGCGGGATGCCGACGGCGGAGGGGTGGCGCGCGCTGCGGCTGTTCTGCGAGAGCGTGCTGCCCCGGCTCGCCAGGTGAGCCGGGGCAGCACGTCCTACGGGTATCGAGGAGCGGGCAGCGGGGGATGGGCCCGGCTCCTCGAGTTCAGGGGCCTCTCGGAGGCTCAGCCCATCTCCTCCAGCGCCTTGCCCTTCGTCTCCTTGACGTACTTCAGGACGAACGGGATGGAGAGCGCGGCGAAGAGCGTGTAGATCACGTAGGTCGCGGAGAGGTTCCAGTCGGCCAGCGACGGGAAGCTCGCGGTGATGGCCCAGTTGGCGATCCACTGAGCGGAGGCGGCCACGCCGAGGGCGGCGGCACGGATCCGGTTGGGGAACATCTCGCCGAGGAAGACCCAGACCACCACACCCCAGGACAGGGCGAAGAACAGGACGAACACGTGGGCGGCGATCAGGGCGATCCAGCCCTGGGTGGCCGGCAGCTTGCCGTCGACCAGGTCGAAGGAGAACGCCCAGGCCTCCAGCCCGAGGCCGATGACCATGCCGACGGAGCCGATGAGGGCCAGCGGCTTGCGGCCGACGCGGTCCACGAAGATCATCGCGATCACGGTGCCGATGATGTTGATGATCGACGTCGTGAAGGAGTAGAAGAACGAGTCCGTCGGGTCGACGCCGACCGACTGCCACAGCGTCGAGGAGTAGTAGAACGCGACGTTGATGCCGACGAACTGCTGGAAGACCGACAGGCCGATGCCGACCCAGACGATCGGCTTGAAGAAGAAGGATCCGCCGAGCAGGTCCTTGAAGGTGGACTTGTGCTCGCTCTTCATGCCGTGCTCGATCTCGGCGACGCGGGCGTCCAGGTCGATCTTCTTGCCCTCGACCTCTTCGAGGATGTCGCGGGCCCGGTCGTGCTTGCCGACGGAGATCAGGAAGCGCGGGGACTCGGGGATGGCGAAGGAGAGCAGGCCGTACAGGACGGCCGGGACCACCATGACGCCCAGCATGACCTGCCAGGCCTCCAGGCCCATGAGCTTGCCGCGCTGGTCGCCGCCGGCGGCGTTCAGCAGACCCCAGTTGACCAGCTGCGAGATCGCGATGCCGATGACGATCGCGGCCTGCTGGAAGGACCCGAGGCGGCCGCGGTAGGCGGGCGGGGCGACCTCCGCGATGTAGGCGGGGCCGATGACGGAGGCCATGCCGATGGCGAAGCCGCCGACGACCCGCCACGCGGCGAAGTCCCACAGCGCGAAGGGCAGGGCGGAGCCGACGGCGCTGACGGTGAACAGCACGGCGGCGATCTGCATGACCCGGATGCGGCCGATGCGGTCGGCGATGCGGCCGGCGGTCGCGGCGCCGACGGCGCAGCCGATCAGGGCGATGGCGATGACCTGCGCCAGGGCCGCGGAGCCGACGTCGTAGCGGTCCCGGATGGCCTCGACGGCGCCGTTGATCACGGAGCTGTCGTAGCCGAAGAGGAAGCCGCCCATCGCGGCCGCCGCCGCGATGAAGATGACGTGCCCGAGATGATCGGGGTGAGCCGTCCCGGCTCCTGACTTTTGTGCCTGCTCTGTGCTGGTCACGTTCAACTCCTCGGGCCGCCGGCAACGCCGCCGACGGGATCAACACCTCCAGATAGGTGGTACCTGAAGGTAAAAGCAACGGTGCCGAGACTATGCCTTCAAGTTTCGAAGTCAAGAGGGGGTGAGTGTGACGTTTCCGCACACACTTCGAGGAGATGTGTTCAATTCTTGAAGAGAGGCTCGGGGCTTGATGCCTAGTACCCCGTCACGGGCCGTTCAGCGCAGGCGCTGGCTGATGACCTTGGACACACCGTCGCCCTGCATGGACACGCCGTACAGCGCGTCGGCGACCTCCATCGTGCGCTTCTGGTGCGTGATCACGATCAGCTGCGAGGACTCCTGGAGCTCCTGCATGATCCGGATCAGCCGCTGGAGGTTGGTGTCGTCGAGCGCGGCCTCGACCTCGTCCATGACGTAGAACGGGCTGGGCCGGGCCTTGAAGATCGACACCAGCATGGCGACGGCGGTCAGCGACCGCTCGCCGCCGGAGAGCAGGCTGAGCCGCTTGACCTTCTTGCCGGGCGGCCGGGCCTCGACGTCGACGCCCGTGGTCAGCATGTTGTCGGGGTCGGTCAGGATCAGCCGTCCCTCGCCTCCCGGGAAGAGCCGGCTGAACACGCCCTCGAACTGCCGTGCCGTGTCCCGGAACGCCTCGGTGAAGACCTGCTCCACCCGCTCGTCGACCTCCTTCACGACCTGAAGGAGATCGGCGCGGGTCTTCTTGAGGTCCTCCAGCTGCTCGCTGAGGAACTTGTGCCGCTCCTCCAGCGCGGAGAACTCCTCCAGGGCGAGCGGGTTCACCTTGCCCAGCTGCTGGTAGGCGCGTTCGGCCGCCCTCAGCCGCTTCTCCTGCTCGGCCCGCAGGAAACGTCTCGGCAGGTTGCGCGGGTCCTCGGGGTCCTCCGGCAGCACCTCGCCCTCGGCGGGCGGCGAGGGCGGCACCGGCTGGTGGGGCCCGTACTCGGAGACGAGCCCCGCGGGCTCCACCCCCAGCTCCTCCAGCGCCTTGGTCTCCAGCTGCTCGATCCGCATCCGCTTCTCGGCGCCGAGCACCTCGCCCCGGTGGACCGAGTCCGTCAGCTTGTCCAGCTCGGCCTTGAGGTCGCGCCCCGCGGTGCGGGCGCCGGCCAGTTCCTGTTCGCGCCGCGCCTTGGCGGCGTCGGCGGCGACCCGCTCCGCCTCGGCCCGCCCGAGGGACACCTCGACATGGGCGAGCAGCTGGCGCGCACCGGAGGCGACGGCCTCCGCGACGGCGGCCTCGTGCCGCAGCCGCGCCCGCCGCTGCTCGGCACGCGCGCGTGCCTCGCGTTCCACCCGCGCGGCCCGGTCCAGCGAGTCGGCCCGCCCGGCCAGCCCCTTCACCCGCTCCTCGTGCGTACGGACCTGGAGCCGCGCCTCCATCTCGGTCTGCCGGGCGTTGGCCCCGTCCGCGGCGAGCCGGTCGCGCGCGGAGGTGTCGGGCTCCTCCTCGACCGGCATCTCCTCGGCGACGGCCAGCCGTTCGGCCAGTTCCTCGGCCTCCTCGACGGCCCGGTCCAGCGCCTCCTGCGCCCGCGCCGCGGCCGCCGTGGAGCGTTCGGCCTCACCGGCGGCGCCCCGCGCCTGTCCCGCGAGCCGCCCGAGCTGCTGGGCCACGGCCGACTTCTCCCGGTCGGCGGCCCGGCGCCGCTCCCCCGACTCCTCGACGAGCGCGGCGCACTCCTTGCGCCGCTCCCCCGCCGCGAGCTGCTCCCGGGTCAGCTCCTCGCACCGCACGGCCAGCTCCTCGAGCTCGGCCGCGGCCTCGTCGACGGAGGCCTGCACCTCCAGCAGACTGGGCGCCCCGGCGGAACCGCCGTGCGCAAAGTGCGCCCCCAGCAGGTCGCCCTCGGCGGTGACGGCGGTGAGATCGGGCCTGGCGTAGACGACGTCCTCGGCGTCCTCCAGCGTGCC
Source organism: Streptomyces sp. 3330 (assembly GCF_031456635.1). Classification (NCBI taxonomy): domain Bacteria; kingdom Bacillati; phylum Actinomycetota; class Actinomycetes; order Kitasatosporales; family Streptomycetaceae; genus Streptomyces; species Streptomyces sp. 3330. The sequence goes on along the minus strand of NZ_JAVDVA010000012.1, from coordinate 174,521 downwards.
GACGACGACGATGCCTCGCAGGAGACGCCGGACGGCGGGCAGCAGATCGGCGGGGCCTCGCACGAGGTCGGCGGCGTACCGCGGCCCTTCGCTCCCGCGCGGCTCCTCGGGCGCGTCGTCCGGGGCGCCGCCGACCAACAGCGCGGCCCGGCCCCCGTCCTGCTTGCGCAGCAGGCGGATGGCCTCGGCGGCCGCGGACGGAGTGGTCACCGCGAGGGCGTCCGCCGCCGCTCCGAAGGCCGCCGCGAGCGGGACCTCGTACCCCGGCGTCACCGTCAGCAGGCCGGCCGCCAGCCCCAGCAGTCCGCTCAGCCGGTCCCGCGCGCCGAGCAGCGCGCCCGTGCCGTCCTTGCGGCGCAGGCCCATCGCCAGGGCCTCGTGGCGGGCCTGGGTCGCGGCGCGTCTGCGCTCGGCCCCCGTGACCGCCTCGCGGGCCGCGGTGAGAGCTGCCTCCGCCTCGGCGAGCCGCTGCCTGGCCGTCTCGTGCTGCTCCGCGAGCTCCTGGTCACCGGCGTCGAGGCCGTCGACCTCCGCCTTGAGCTCCTCGTACTCCTCCTGCGCGGCGACGGCCCGCTCCTGGGCCTCGTCGCGGGCGGCGGCGAGCCGGTCGATCTCGGCCCGGGCGGAGGCGGCACGCGAACGCGCCGCGTTGACCTGGCCGTTCAGCCGGGCCAGTCCCTCACGGCGGTCGGCGATGGCCCGGGCGACGTCCTTCAGCCGCCGTTCCTCGACGGCGAGCTCCCGCTCCAGGTCGGCCCGGTGGGCCACGGTGTCGTCGAGCGCGTTCCGGGCCGCTTCGAGGGCGGCCTCCAGCTCGGCCTCCTGCTCCCGGACGCGGGCGGCCTCGCGTTCCATGTCCTCGGGATCGCGGCCACGGCGCTCCTCGGGCGGCGCGGAGGTGGCGCTCTTCACCCGCGCGTCGGCGAGCGAGATCGTGCCGCGGACGCGTTCGGCGAGCTGGGACAGCTCGTACCAGGTCTGCTGGGCGCGCTGGAGGCGCGGCGCCAGCCGGCGGACCTCGTCCTCCAGCAGGCCCTCCCGCTGCAGTGCCTTGCGCAGTTCCTGCTCGGTGGCTTCCTTGCGCTCCTTGAGGGCGGCCTCGTCGGCGACCTCCGTCTGCAGCGCCTCCCTCAGCCGTACGAGGTCGTCGGCGAGCAGGCGCAGGCGGGCGTCGCGCAGGTCGGCCTGGATGACGGCGGCGCGGCGGGCGACGGCGGCCTGGCGGCCGAGGGGCTTGAGCTGACGCCGGAGTTCGTCGGTCAGGTCCTGCACGCGCGCGAGGTTGGCCTGCATCGCGTCGAGTTTCCTGAGCGCCTTCTCCTTGCGCTTGCGGTGCTTGAGGACGCCCGCGGCCTCCTCGATGAAGGCGCGGCGGCCCATGGGGTCGGCGTGCAGGACGGAGTCGAGCTGGCCCTGGCCGACGATGACGTGCATCTCGCGGCCGATGCCGGAGTCGGACAGCAGGTCCTGGATGTCGAGGAGCCGGCAGGTGTCCCCGTTGATCTGGTACTCGCTGCCGCCGTTGCGGAACATGATCCGCGTGATGGTGACCTCGGCGTACTCGATGGGCAGCGCGCCGTCGGAGTTGTCGATGGTCAGGGACACCTCGGCGCGGCCCAGTGGGGGGCGGCCGGTGGTGCCGGCGAAGATGACGTCCTCCATCTTGCCGCCGCGCAGCGACTTGGCGCCCTGCTCGCCCATGACCCAGCTGAGGGCGTCGACGACGTTGGACTTGCCCGAGCCGTTGGGGCCGACGACACACGTGATCCCCGGTTCGAACCGGAGCGTGGTCGCCGATGCGAACGACTTGAACCCCCGGAGGGTCAGGGCCTTGAGGTGCACGGCGCTGGACTCTACCTTCCGGGGGTGTCTCACTCCATGAACCCGCGGTTTCACCCGTGAACGCGCAGGGCACACCACACGTTAAGAGACTGAAAGGGTGCGCGGGGAAAGCAAAAGGGCGAGCGGGACGACGGCGGGGAAGACGGGGCGGGGGAAAGAAAGAAGGGACGCCGAAGCGTCCCTTGCAAACTCTGACAACCTAGCGGTCCGACGCGGTGAGATGTGCCGCCCGACCCCTGCGTGTGCCGTTGTGCAGCGGTGCAGCGATCAGGTGAGCGCAGGCTCCGCCTGGCGTGCGTCGATGCTCTCCAGAAGCGATTCGTGAGAAGCGGCAGCCGTCAGCGCGTCGTTCTCGGCCTGGATCCGTCCGAGCTCGGATTCCAGATCCTGTACACGCTGCTGGAGCCGTCGCATCTCGGCGAGGAGTCGCGGGTCGGAGCCGCCGACGTAACCGAGAAGCGCCTTTGCCATGATGGATGGTCCTCCACAATGAGTGACCGACCGAAGCGGTGTGGGTCGTGAGGGATTCGCACCCGCGGTGCTTGCCAGGATCTCGGTGATGTTGCCGTTCATCCATGCCAAACAGCTGAGGTGCGCGGGGTGCTTTCAGCGTCTCACCAAAAAGTTTGACGGTCAACACGATCACGCCCCGTATTGGCGGGCATCCCGGCGGCGCGCGGCCTGAACGGCGGCGCTGCGACTCCTGCGGGGCCCTCGGGGCGTGGCGATCATCCTGGCGTGCGGAGCGTCCCACTGCAAGCGATTCTCGGCAACCACCTGCCCCTTTTCCTGTGGGCAGGTGCCGTTGGCACATACCGGCGTCCGTCCCGGGCCGCTCCGAGCGGATTCCTCAGCGGATCGCGAAGCCGTCGTAGCCGCCGCGCGGTGTGTCCCATATCTCGGTGACGCCGTCCACCCGCCCGGGCGTGTCGTCACCCAGGAGCCACCCGAGCAGTCCCTCGCAGCCCTCCCGGGCCCCCTCCGCGACGACCTGGACCCGCCCGTCGGCCAAATTGAGAGCAAAGCCACTCAGGCCGCCGATCTCCAGCGCCTTGGCCCGGGTGAACCAGCGGAAACCCACTCCTTGGACGTGTCCGCGCACCCAGGCGACCAGCCGTACATCCTCGTTCATGGGTGCAACCTAACCGGGCAAAGTCGCTCCGGGCACTTCCTCCTCCAGAGCCATGCGGTACCGTCCCGACCCAATGATTCTCATATGAAACTCACTCGATCGGGTGAGTCAGGTTGACCAGAGGGCTCAGGAGGCGCACGTCGCCCCAGCACTTCGGCCGACCGTTGGGAACACCGCTCGGACGAGAGGCAAGGACATGGGACGCCACCGACGCTCCGCCGCCGGCCGCGCCGCCACGAGCCGCGCCACGGGGGTCACACAGACGCACGGCTCGTACGCGGACAGCCACACCCCGCAGGACCCGTACGCCGACGAGCGCCCCACGATGGGCATCGCGCCGTATCTGAACCCGGAGGCGTACGCCGACTCCGTCGCCCGGAGCCGGGAGTACCTGTTCGCCACCGGTGACGAGTACGCCCACGCCGACACCGCGGCCTTCGCGTCGGACGGCTTCCGGCCCGACGACGGTGACCTGCGGACCGGCGCGAACCGGACCGCGGCCGGCCGCCGTCGCAAGCGCAAGGTCGCCACGCCGGTCAAGACGGGCCTGCTGGGCGTCTCCGCGGCGGTCGCCATCGGCACCGTCGCGGTGGCCACGGGCGTGGTGCCCGGTCTCGACAACTACCAGCTCGGCGGCGGCAGCGGCTCGTCCGACAACGTGCAGGCCGCCGACTCCCCGACCAACTCGGCCTCCGGGCAGGGCGGCACGTCCGGCTCCGCCGACGCCGAACGCGGTGGTACGTCGACCAGCCGCGACGCCGGCCGGTCCGCCTCGCCCTCCGCCTCCGCGACGCCCTCCCCTTCCGCCTCCACCGCGTCGGCGTCGCCGACCGAGACGGCCACGAAGGATCCGCAGGCCACGCCTTCGAAGAAGCCGAAGACCACGCCGTCCCAGTCGAAGACGGCCACCAAGGCGCCGCAGAAGCCCGAGTCCCCGGTGACGGTCTCGGCCGAGGCGCAGGCCGCGGCCGAGGTGCTGAAGCTGGTCAACGAGGAGCGGGCCAAGGTCGGGTGCAGCGCCGTCTCCGCCAACAGCGCACTGTCGGAGCTCGCCGAGGAGTTCAGCGACGACATGGCCGCCCGCGGCTTCTTCGACCACACCGACCCGGACGGGGCCACCCCGTGGGACCGGGCCGCGAAGGCCGGGATATCCGACCTCGGCGGCGAGAACATAGCCCGCGGCCAGGCCGACGCGGCCGCGGTCATGGAAGCCTGGATGAACAGCCCCGGCCACAAGGCGAACATCCTGAACTGCGACTTCAAGACGCTGGGCGTGGGCGTCCACCTGGGCTCGGGCGGCCCTTGGTGGACGCAGGACTTCGGTTACTGAGATAACCGCAGGTCAGACACCTCAGACTGCCCCTGGAAGGGGCGTCCGCCGTCGACGCCCGCGCCCGCAAGGGGGCGAAATACATGCCGGGGCTACAAGAGGGCAGCTACACGGCTCGCCCACCCGGCACGGGCAAGGACACCTGCCTCCGGCGGGGGCGCTCAGGCTCCAGGACGGCGGGGGCACCGTCCGTGCGTGCCGGCCCGTAGAGGGCGGGCGCGGGGAGGCTCCCCTCCCGTCTGCCATCGACCCAGGCAGAGCCGAGCAGACGCGGCCCAAGCCGTCAAGGTCGTTCGTACAGTGGCGCGCTCCACCTTGACCCTGAACCACGCCCGCTCCACGGTGTGTGGGTCGACGGCAGACGGGATGGCAGCTGGGAGGTGGTGAGAGGTCTAGGTTGCGCCCCCTGCAGGCAGCTGGCGTCCACTGGAATGCACCACGCCCAAGCCCGTTCCTTATGATGATCCGCATGGACATGCGCAGGATCGTCGCAGCGCTGACCGAAGAAGCTGAGCAGCAGATCCAGAACCAGGTGTGGAAACTGGAGCCGAACGACCGCGTACTCGCCCTTGAGACCGAATCCGGCCTGCGCGACGCTGTCGGCCCGCCGAACGTGCAGGAGGACTTGCCGCAGATCAAGCGGCTCGAACACCTGCGGGAAACCCTCGCCGTCCTGGCCATCTCCCTCGCGCGTACTCACGGCCGTCTGGCCTGGTTTCTCTCCAGCGCTCTCCATGCACTTGAGCCGGTCCTGCGCTGGCGCTCCCTGCCAGCGGACGTTGGCGGCAGCTTCGGCACCGTCCTCCCCAGCCCTGAGGAATACAAGGATGCGGAGGATGCCGTCCGCCGACTCCAGGACGCCCTTGCAGTGATCACCGCCAAGATGGTTGACCTCGGCAGCGTTCGCCCAGATCAGGAAGCAAACGGGGCCTGAGGCGGCGATGATGCGGAGCCCGACACACGTGCACGCCCTGGTCATCAGGCTCATCCAGCGTGCCCCTCCCGTGCCCGGTCGACCGGTGACCGACGGGAAACACGCTGTTTGACGGACAGCGCGCGTGAGAACGGCCCCCGACCGATTTGCCTGATCAGGGGCCGTTCTACCGCTCTCCACGCGGTGGGTGTGGGATTTGAACCCACGGTGACGTCGCTGCCACGACGGTTTCTAGACTGTCCGTCGGCAACAGTCAGCGACTCAGTCCGTGCTTGTGGAGCGCTGCTCACGCCCGGAAGCGGATGCGCCCGCACTGCTCACGATCTTCCTCCGAAGTGTCCTCGGAGCAGCAGTGTGATGTGTGCCGACGAAGATCCTCGACGTCCAGCCACAGCGGGGCGCGTCCTCTCGCCCTCTCGGCTGCTGTCGCCATGGCCGTCCGCCCAGCCGGCCAGGACGAGGGACTCCCGTCACGCTTGTAGGCAATCGGACCGGACACACGCCGAGGACCTGACCACCGTGGCCAGGCCCTCCGTGCGGTACAGCAGCGACCTGTCAGTGCTTGAGGGAGCCTTTGGACCGTTCTTTCGCGCCGCGCATCATGCCCCGTGCTTCGAGAGCGGCGCCCTTCGCTTCGAGGGTTCCTTTGTGCACAGCGTGGGCCGCCTTCCGCACAGTCTTTCCGACCACCTGTTCGACCTTCGCCTTGGCCCGTTCTCCGGCGCTCATCTCAGTACCTCCGCGGAGTGTCACTGGCCGTGTGCCCTTGAAGCGGGCGGCAAAACCAGTCCGGGGGGATGTGCCGATCGTGGACGGCCGTGTACACCCCCGCTCGGGCCGTCTCTGGGCCGTACGGGGGTGCACAATGACGACCAACGCTGACAACCATGGACGGCTAAGTCGCAGGTCGCAGCGTTGACCGAATGCACGGCCGCAGGTCAGAGACCCGGCCCGTCACTTCTTCGGCCACTCACGCTCCCGCAGCCGGACGACCCCCGTTCGGGTGCCGGCGGTCTGGCCCCCCGGGGACCGGGCGGCGGATTCCGGATTACGGATTCCGCAGGGAACGATCAGGCGGCCGGGGCGCGGCCGGCCAGGAAGACCCGCGCGGTTTCGGCGACCCGGCGGCCAAGGTGCTCCGCGGTGGCCACGTCCGCCTTGTGGACGGCCTCCGGGCCCTCGTCGACGTTGGTCTGCGCGGCCGCGCCCAGGAAGACGCCGAGGCGGTTGAGGTCGTGCTCGGAGGCGGTGCTGCTGTTCCAGCCGGGCAGCAGGCCGAGGTTGACCCAGTGCATGCCGAGCTGCGCGGCGAGGATCTGGAAGAACTGGAGCGTGTGCAGCTTGTCGCCGCTCTTGGAGCCGCTGTTGGTGAACCCGGCGGCGAGCTTGTCCTTCCACGCCTGGGTGGCCCAGCGCGCGGAGGTCGCCTCGGCGAAGGCGTGGAAGGCGGCGGACGCGGTCCCCATGTAGGTGGGCGAGCCGAAGACGATCGCGTCCGAGCCGTCGAGCAGTGTCCACTGCTCCTCGGTGATCTCGTCGACCTTGATCAGACGCACCTCCGCCCCGGCGTCGGCGGCTCCGGCGCGGACGGCCTCGGCGAGCACGGCGGTGTGGCCGTAGCCGGAGTGGTAGGCGACAGCGATGACGGGCGTGGACATGCAGTACTCCTCGAACAGGGCAGGTCGAATGCGGTAACCCCAGGAAAGCACTAACTTTTGGTTAGTGCAACCTGTCGGCTAGCGCTGCCTTCGAGTAGGCTTGCGGTATGAACATCACCCAGGAGCGCATGGAGGAGCAGGACCTCCCGTTCAACGTGTTCGCCAAGGCCTGCCCCTCGCGCGGCACGCTGGAGCACGTCACGGGCCGCTGGGGCGGACTCACGCTCGGGGCGCTGTACGAGGGTTCCCTGCGCTTCAACGAGCTGCGCCGCCGGGTGGACGGGGTGAGCGAGAAGATGCTGTCCCAGACGCTGCACGCGCTGGAGCGCGACGGTCTGGTGCACCGCGAGGCCCAGCCGACCAACCCGCCCCGCGTGGACTACGAACTGACGCCGCTGGGACGCGAGGTGGCCGAGCGGCTGCTGGCCCTCATCCACTGCGTGGAGGGGCGCATGAACGACGTGCTGGCCGCCCGCGAGCGCTACGACGGGACGCGCGGCACCTTCTGACACTTCGGGCAGAAGTAGCTGGACCGGTTCATCCACGGGCGCCGGACCATCGGCGTGGCACACCGCTTGCAGGGCAGACCCTCGCGGCCGTACGCGTCCAGCGACCGGTCGAAGTAGCCCGACTCGCCGTTGACGTTGACGTACAGGCTGTCGAAGCTGGTGCCGCCCACGGCGAGGGCCGCGTTCATCACGTCCCGGACGTGGCCCAGGAGTTCGAGCGTGCGGGGCCGGGTGAAGTTCGCGGTCGGACGGTCGTAGTGCAGACGGGCACGCCACAGCGCCTCGTCCGCGTAGATGTTGCCGACCCCGCTGATCAGCGACTGGTCGAGCAGGGCGCGCTTGATGGTGGTGCGCTTGCGCCGCAGGGCCTGATGGAACGTCTCGTCGTCGAACAGCGGATCGAGGGGGTCACGGGCGATGTGCGCGATGACGTCCGGAAGACCGTCGGGGGTGGTGTCGTGCAGCGACAGCCCGCCGAAGGTGCGCTGGTCGACGAAGCGCAGTTCGGTGTCGACCGCGTCCGCGAAGCGCACCCGCAGGCGCAGATGCTTCTCGTCGGGGGCCCCGTGCGGCTGGACCAGGAGCTGCCCGCTCATGCCGAGGTGGGCGAGGATCGCCTGGTGCGTGTCCTCCAGCGGCAGCCACAGATACTTGCCCCGGCGGCTGGGCGTGCCGATGCGGTGGCCCTTGAGCCGGTGCGCGAAGTCGTCGGAGCCGGCGACATGGCGCCGTACGGCACGCGGGTGCAGCACCTCGGCCTCGGCGACCGTGCGGTGGGCGACCCACCGCTCCAGACCGCGCCGGACGACCTCGACCTCGGGCAACTCGGGCATGGGATCCCCCGTACGGAGCGCCCGCCTCCCAGCGGGGGCGGGCGCTCGTCTCGTACCGCTGTCGTACTTTGCTGCTGTTCTGCTGTTCCGCTGTGCGTCAGGCGGAGGCGGACTCCGGGTCCGGGCTGCCGTCGGCCGCCGGGACGGCCTCGACGGCCTTCGCCGCCTTGGCGCGCTCGTCCGCCGCGGCCCGGATGGACCGCCATGCGGACTCGGCGGCCTGCTGCTCCGCCTCCTTCTTGCTGCGGCCGGTGCCGGTGCCGTACGAGACGCCTCCGACGCGGGCAGCAGCAGTGAAGGTCTTCTCGTGGTCGGGGCCGGTCTCCGTGACCAGGTACTCGGGGACGCCGAGGCCTTCGGTCGCGGTGAGCTCCTGGAGACTGGTCTTCCAGTCCAGGCCGGCACCGAGGTTCGAGGACTTCTCGATCAGCGGGTCGAACAGGCGGTGCACCAGTTCGGAGGCCGCGTCGAGGCCCTGATCGAGATAGACCGCGCCGATCACCGCTTCGAGGGTGTCGGCGAGGATGGACGCCTTGTCCCGGCCGCCCGTGCCCTCTTCACCCCGGCCGAGCCGGATGAAGGAACCCAGGTCGAGGCCACGGCCGACCTCCGCCAGCGCACGCGAGTTGACCACCGCGGCCCGCAACTTGGCCAGCTGGCCTTCGGGCAGGTCGGGGTGGGTGCGGTACAGCGTGTCCGTGACGACGAGGCCGAGCACGGAGTCCCCGAGGAACTCCAGCCGCTCGTTCGTCGGCAGACCGCCGTTCTCGTATGCGAAGGAACGGTGGGTCAGCGCACGCACCAGAAGGGCGGACTCGAGCTGATAGCCGAGCCGCCCTTCCAGAAGCGTGTGGGACGAGGCCGTGTTCTCCGCCTTTTTCTTGGCGGTCGTGTCCGCCTTGGCGTCAGACATGGAGCCTCTCACCAGCCGCTCAGACCTCGAGGACCTGGCGCTTGTTGTAGGTGCCGCAAGACGGGCACGCGATGTGCTGCAGCTTGGGCTCGTGGCAGCGCTCGCACGCAACCAGGGTGGGGACCGCAGCCTTCCACTGCGACCGGCGGTGGCGCGTGTTGCTGCGCGACATCTTCCGCTTCGGAACAGCCACGGCTACTTCTCCTGCTTCTCGTTGGCGCGCGCCGGTCGAGGCGCTTCGCCACTCATCTCGTCCTTCTCGCCGTCTTCGAGTGAACCGGCGAGTCCCTGCAATGCCGCCCAACGGATGTCGGTGGCGTCGTGGTGGTGGTCCGGGTCGTCCGTGAGCCGCGCTCCGCACTCGGAGCACAGACCCAGACAGTCGTCCTGGCACACCGGCTGCATCGGCAGTGCGAGCACCACCGCATCACGCAGCACGGGTTCGAGGTCGAACAAGCCGTCCTCGATGAAGAGCCTGTCCTCGTCTTCCTCGGCGTCGTCGACCGGCTCCGCTTTGGGGCGGCCCCGGTCATCGGCGTCAGGGTACGAGAACATCTCCTGGAAGTCCGCTTCGAGCTCCAGCTCCAGCGGCTCCAGACACCTTACGCACTCCCCCTCGGCCTGTGCACGGGCGGTGCCTGTGACGAGCACACCTTCCATGACCGACTCGAGTCGGAGCTCGAGCTCCACCGGGGCGCCTTCCGGCACTCCGATCACTCCCTGGATCCCGAGATCCTGGGGAGCGTCGAACTCGCGGGTCAGGCGCTGAAGCGCACCAGGACGCCGCCCCAGCTCGTGCGTGTCGAACACGAGAGGCTTGCGGTGGTCGAGGCGGGCGTTCAGGGCCATTCCTGCTTTCGATCTTCTGAGCTCGAGGGACGCTGCCCTCATACGGTGCTGCGGGCAGCTGTGATCGCGGACGTACACGCGACCGAAGAGCCAGGATACTGGAGCATTCGCCCACAGCCCAATCCGGGGCCTTTCCCGGGCCGCCCCGGTGCTACAGGCCGCGTTCCTGCTCGAACGCGCGCAGCTGCTCGGCACTGATCATGCCGGTGTCGAAGAGACTGGTCTCGTCGAGGGCGTACCCCTGCTGGCCCTGCTGGCCCTGCTGCACCTGCTGCACCTGCTGCTGGGGCTGCTGCACGGCCTGGTTCGGGTCGTAGGGGGCCTGCTGGGTGTCGTAGCCCTGGTACGCGTACGGGTCCGCCTGCTGCTGGTAGCCGTACGCGTCCTGCCCGCCGTAGCCCTGCTGCTGTTGCTGCTGATAGCCGCCGTAGGGGTCCGCCTGCTGCTGGTAGCCGTACGCCGGCTGCGGCTCCTGCTGCTCGTAGGACTGCTGGACGGGCTGCGCCGCCGCGGCGTCCTGCTCGGCGAGAGCCGTGAGGTCGGCGAGGTAGTCGGCGTCGGAGGAGTGCTGGAACGTCGTGGCGTCGTCGGCGAGGTGGCCGAGGTCGTCCGTGGCGATGCGTCCGTGCAGCTTCTGGCGGCCGCGGCCGACCGCGTCCAGGGTCTTGGCGAGGACCGCCTCGAAGGCGCCCAGCTTGGTGTCGACGTAGGCGTCGGCGTCCCGGCGCAGGGTCTCGGGGTCGTGGCTGCGCTCGGGGGCGTCCTCGTCCTTGTAGCCGTTCTCGTCGGTGCCGGGTCCTGTGCCGAGGAGCTTCTCGCGGCCGCGGCCGACGGAGCCGAGCGTCTTGGTGAGGACGACCTCGAAGTTCGCGAGCTTGGAGTCGACGTAGTCGTCGGCCTCCGCGCGGACCTCCTCGGCCTCCTTGCGGGCCTCGTCGAGGATGCGGTCCGCCTCGGACCGGGAGCGGCGGGCGATCTCGGTGTCGGAGATCAGGGAACCGCGTTCGGCGTGCGCGGTGGAGATGATCCGCTCGGCCTCCTGGCGGGCCTGCTCGACCATCTGCTCACGGCCGCCGATCAGTTCCTCGGCCTGGGCGAGGGAGTCGGGAAGGGCCGCCCGCACCTCTTCCAGCAGGGCGAGCAGGTCCGCGCGGTTGACCACGCACGAGGCCGACATCGGCATCGACCGGGCACTGGAGACCGCCGTGACGATCTCGTCGAGCTTCTTCTGCACGTCCACCGGTTGCTCGCCACTCTCTGCGCTGTGTTGGAGACGGACGGGACGACTGTACGGCCATGAGGTGTCCGGCGGACACCGGGTGACGGGCCGTCAGCGGACCGGTCCCGGGGTCAGTCCTTCCTGAGCCGGTCGCCCAGTGCCTCGAGGACCTGCGGCGGCACCAGGTGGGAGACGTCGCCGCCCCAGGTGGCGACCTCCTTGACCAGGGAGGAGGAGAGGAAGCTGTACGTGGGGTTGGTGGGCACGAACAGCGTCTCGACGCCCGACAGGCCGTTGTTCATCTGGGCCATCTGCAGCTCGTAGTCGAAGTCGCTGACCGCCCGCAGGCCCTTGACGATGGCCGGGATGTCGCGCTGCTTGCAGAAGTCGACGAGGAGGCCGTGGAAGGCCTCGACCCGGACGTTGCCGTACTCGGCGGTGACCTGGCGGATCAGGTCGATCCGCTCGTCGATCTCGAACAGGCCCTTCTTGGCCTTGTTGATCATGACCGCGACGTAGACCTCGTCGTACAGACGAGAGGCGCGGGAAATGATGTCGAGGTGTCCGTTGGTGATCGGGTCGAACGACCCGGGACAGACGGCACGGCGCACTTGTGGTCCCTCGCTCTCCAGTCCGGTCATCGTGCGTCTTCGCACGTAGAGGCGGCGCGACCGTACCAAAACGTTCCCTCGCCGTAGCGACGGGCCCGAAGCGCCTCGAAGCCGTCCGGCCAGGGGAACTCCCCGCCTCTGGTGCTGCGCTCCACGGTGACGAGGGCATCGGCCGCGAGCCAGCCCCCCGAGCGGAGTGTGAGCAGAATCTCCCGAAGATCGTCGTTCGTGACGGCGTACGGAGGATCGAGGAAGGCCAGGTCGTACGGGTCCGTCGGCGCTGTCTGGACGATCTGCTGGGCCTTGCCGGCCCGGACCTCGGCGCCGGGCAGGCCGAGCGCCTTCACGTTCTCCCGGATGGTGCGGGCGGCCCGCGCGTCGGCCTCGACGAGGAGGGTGTGGCCCGCGCCCCGGGAGAGGGCCTCCAGGCCCACGGCGCCGGAGCCCGCGTACAGGTCGAGGACGCGTTCGCCGTCGAGGGGGCCGCCCAGCAGGGACTCCCAGGTGGAGAAGAGACCCTCGCGTGCGCGGTCGGAGGTGGGGCGGGTGCCGGTGCCTGGCGGGACCGCCAGGCGACGTCCACCGGCTGCGCCGGCGATCACGCGGGTCATCTCGGGTCCTTGTTCGGGGGCGGCTGCCCGTCCAGTCTGGCAGGCGGAGGCGCGCGGGTGCGCTCCGGCGGGAGCGGCCGCGGGCCGTCACCGCCGCGCGCGGACCTCGGGGCCGCCGCGCACCGGGCGGCCCCGCGTCCGGGGCGGCCGCGCACCGCCTCGGGTCAGCCCTTGTCCAGGTACTGCTCCCGCTCTTCGTCCAGCAGGGCGTCCAGGGCCGCGCGCAGGCCGGGCAGGGTGGCCAGTTCCGGGTCGGCGGCGACCAGACGGGTCGCCTCCTCGCGCGCCTCGGCGATGACCTCCTCGTCCTCGATGACCGCGAGGACGCGCAGGCTGGAGCGGGCGCCGGACTGGGCCTGGCCCAGGACGTCACCCTCGCGGCGCTGTTCGAGGTCGATCCGGGAGAGCTCGAAGCCGTCGAGGGTGGCGGCGACGGCGTCGAGCCGCCGGCGCGCCGCGCTCGCCTCCGGCATCTCGGAGACCAGCAGGCACAGGCCGGGCGCCGAGCCGCGGCCGACACGACCGCGCAGCTGGTGCAGCTGGGAGACGCCGAAGCGGTCTGCGTCCATGATCACCATCGCGGTGGCGTTCGGGACGTTGACGCCGACCTCGATGACGGTCGTGGCGACCAGGACGTCGGTGTCGCCCGCGGCGAAGCGGCGCATGACGGCGTCCTTGTCGTCGGGGGGCATGCGGCCGTGCAGGACCTCGACCCCGAGGCCCTGCAAAGGGCCCTTGGCGAGCTGGTCGGCGATGTCGAGGACGGCGAGCGGGGGGCGCTTCTCGGCCTCGTCCTCGGGGGATTTCTTCTTGGCCTTGCCGCCCTTCTTCGCGTCGGCGGCCTCGTCCACGTCGTCGCCGATGCGCGGGCAGACCACGTACGCCTGGTGGCCGTTGCCGACCTCCTCGCGGACCCGCTCCCAGGCGCGGGCCAGGAAGTGCGGCTTGTCGGCGGCGGGGACGACATGGCTGGCGATGGGCGAGCGGCCGGCCGGGAGCTGGTCGAGGACCGAGGTCTCCAGGTCGCCGAAGACGGTCATCGCGACGGTGCGCGGGATGGGCGTGGCCGTCATGACGAGCAGGTGCGGGGGCTGCTTGCCCTTGCTGCGCAGCGCGTCGCGTTGTTCGACGCCGAAGCGGTGCTGTTCGTCGACGACGACCAGGCCGAGGTCGTGGAAGCGGACCTTGTCCTCGATCAGCGCGTGCGTGCCGATCACGATGCCGGCCTCGCCGGTGACGAGATCGAGCAGCGCCTGCCTGCGGGCGGCCGTGCCCATGGACCCGGTCAGCACCACGACCTTGGTGGCCCGGTCGGAGCCGCCCAGCATGCCGCCCTCGGCCAGCTCGCCCATCATCTCGACGACGGAGCGGTGGTGCTGCTGGGCGAGGACCTCGGTGGGGGCGAGCATGGCGGCCTGTCCGCCCGCGTCGACCACGGCGAGCATGGCGCGGAGGGCGACCAGGGTCTTGCCCGAACCCACCTCGCCCTGGAGCAGCCGGTGCATCGGATGGTCCGTCGCCAGGTCGTCGAAGATCTCCTTCGAGACCTTCTGCTGGCCTTCGGTGAGGGTGAAGGGGAGACGGGCGTCGAACGAGGTCAGCAGGCCGTCGGCGGCGGGCGCGCGCGGGACGGCCGGCAGCTGTGCGTCGGCGTGGCGGCGGCGGGCGAGGGCGACCTGGAGCACGAAGGCCTCGTCCCACTTCAGCCGGGCGCGGGCGTCGGCGATGTCCGCCTTGGTGTGCGGGCGGTGGATCTTCAGCAGGGCCTCGGGCAGGGAGACCAGGCCCCGGCCGTCGCGCAGCGAGTCCGGGAGGGGGTCGAGCGCCTCCTGAGCGGCGGGCAGGACGGTCTGGATCGCCTTGCCGATCTTCCAGGACTCCAGTTTCGCGGTGGCGGGGTAGAGCGGGATGAGGGCGCCGGCCCAGGTCTCCACCGATTCGTCCGTGTCGGCCCGCAGCAGTTCGTAGGCCGGATGGGCCAGCTGGAGGCGGCGGTTGAAGACCGAGACCTTGCCGGAGAACATCGCGCGCGTGCCCGGCAGGAGCTCCTTGTGCGGCTTGTGGACGCCGCTGCCGAAGAAGACCAGCTGGAGCCGGCCGCTCCCGTCGGTGATGGTCACCTCCAGGCGCTGGCCCTTGCCCCGGGGCGCCTTGGCCGAGGCGAAGCTGTGCAGACGGGCGTCGGCGACCTGCGCGACCACGGTGACGTGCTCGTCCATGGGGAGGTCGGCGAGGTGGGTGAGCTGGCCGCGCTCCTCGTATCTGCGGGGGTAGTGGTGCAGGAGGTCGCCGACGGTGTGCAGGCCGAGGTGCTCGGCCATCACCTTCGCGGTGGCGGGGCCGAGCACTGACTTCAGTGGCTGTTCCAGTGGTTCTTTCCGTGCGGGCACGAGATCCATTGCACACCACGCCACTGACATTGCCGTATATGTGTCCCGAAACCCCTGGTCAGGCGGCTCGTTCGGGCTCTAGGATGACGCGCTCCGGCCATCATCCGCGGTCACCGCCCCACCGGGACCGCCCGACCCCGCGCCGTGCTCCTCCCCCAGCCCGCGGCGCAGCAGCGATGGACTCCCAGACCTCACCGTCATCCCAGGCACCTCAGCCGCCTCACACGTTCCAGGTCGACCTGCGTGGCCTGGTGGACCTGCTGTCGCATCACCTCTATTCCAGTCCCAAGGTCTACCTGCGCGAACTTCTGCAGAACGCCGTGGACGCGATCACCGCCCGGCGGGCCGAGGAGTCCGACGCCCCGGCGCGCGTGCGGCTGTTCGCGGCCGACGGCCGGCTGCGGGTGGAGGACTCCGGCGTCGGGCTCACCGAGGCCGACGTGCACAGCCTGCTGGCGACGATCGGGCGCAGCTCCAAGCGCGCCGAGGGGCTCCAGGACGTCCGTTCGGACTTCCTCGGGCAGTTCGGGATCGGACTGCTGGCCTGTTTCGTGGTGGCCGAACGGATCCGTGTGGTCAGCCGCAGCGCCCGCACGCCGGAGGCGCCGCCGGTGGAGTGGACGGCACGCGACGACGGCTCGTACACCGTGCGGACCCTGCCCCACGAGGAGCGGCCCGAGCCGGGCACCACCGTGCACCTGGTGGCGCGGGCGGGCGCCGCCGAGTGGCTCTCGGAGCAGCGGGTGCTGGCGCTGGCCCGGCACTTCGGATCGCTGCTGCCGTACGACGTCCGGGTCGGCGACGAGGCGGTCACCGATCTGCCGGCGCCCTGGAACCGGCCCTACCCCTCCCCCGCCAACCGGCGGGTGGCGCTGGCGCGGCACTGTCACGAGGTGTTCGGGTTCACGCCGTTGGACTCGGTGGAGCTGGACCTTCCGGTGGCGGGGGTGCGCGGGGTGGCGTACGTGCTGCCGTCGGCGGTCAGCCCGGCGCAGCGGGCCGGTCACCGGGTGCACCTCAAGGGGATGCTGCTGACGGAGCGGGGCGAACAGCTGCTGCCCGACTGGGCGTTCTTCGTGCGCTGCGTCCTGGACACCGACAGCCTGCGGCCGACGGCCTCGCGGGAGTCGCTGTACGAGGACGAGACGCTGGCGGCGGTGCGGGAGGCGCTGGGAGAGCGGATCCGATCGTGGCTGACGGGGCTGGCGGCCGGTGATCCGCACCGGCTGGCGGCCTTCCTGGAGGTGCACCACCTGGGCGTGAAGTCGCTGGCGCGGCACGACGAGGAGATGCTGCGCACGATGCTGCCCTGGCTGCCCTTCGAGACGACCGACGGGCGGCTGTCGCTGGAGGAGTTCGCGCGGCGGCACCCGGTGGTGCACTTCACACGGACCGTGGAGGAGTACCGGCAGGTCGCGCCGATCGCGTCCGCGCAGGGCATCGGGGTGGTCAACGGCGGCTACACCTACGACGGCGAGCTGGTCGAGGCGCTGCCTTCGGTGCGGCCGGGGACGGTGGTCGCCGAGCTGGACGCGGACACCGTGACCGCCCATCTGGACACCGTCGCCGCGGCCGACGAGCTGGCGCTCGCGGGCTTCCTGGCGGCCGCGCGGGCGAAGCTCGACCCGCTGGGCTGCGATGTCGTCCTGCGGGCCTTCCACCCGTTGTCGGTGCCCGCGCTGCACCTCGACGACCGGGGGGCCCGGCACGAGCAGGCGCGCGCGCAGGCCGAGGCGCAGGCCGACGACCTGTGGGCGGGCATCCTGGGCTCGCTGCGCGGGAGCGCCCCGCGCGCGCGTCTGGTGCTCAACCATCTCAACCCGCTGGTACGGCGGATCAGTTCGCTGAACGATCCCGAGCTGATCGGCACCGCCGCGGAGTCGCTGTACGGGCAGGCGCTGCTGATGGCGCAACGCCCGCTGCGGCCCGCGGACTCGGCGCTGCTGAACCGGGCGTTCATCGGCCTGCTGGAATGGGCCACGCACGGGGAGTCGGCACCCGGGGAGCCGACAGAGGAACAAGGCGGTCACTGATGGGCGAGATCACGGACTTCGACTCCCTCCGCCGGGCGATGGCGGAGAACGGCGAGCAGCCGGAGGGCCCGGCCCGCAACGCGCGCGCGGAGCAGCTGCTGGTGGAGGCCGAGAGGCTCGCCGTCCCGCTCGCCGTGATCGAGGCGCTCGGGCACCAGCTGAAGGTCTACAACTACAGCTCCGAGAAGGCGAAGATGTTCGTCCCGTTCGCGCGGCTGCTGCGCATGTGGGACGAGCGGCCCGAGGACTTCGACGAGTACGAGACGCACTCGCTGCACTGGGTCTTCAAGTGGATGTCGGCCGGCATGCTCGACCAGCCGCACGTGCCGCTGGCGTCGGTGGAGAAGTGGCTCGGCGAGATGGAGCACCGCTACCGGCTCGCCGGGCACTCCGCGCGGGCGGTGCGCAGCGCCGAGTTCAGCGTGGCGGCGCACGTGGGCGACGTGGAGCGGGCGGAGCGGGCGTTCTCCGCCTGGCTGGCCGCGGACCGGGACGCCATGGCCGACTGTCACGCCTGCGAGCTGCACGGGCAGGGCTGGTGGCGGGCGGAGCGGGGCCGTGACGAGGAGGCGCTCGCGCTGTGGGCGCCGGTCCTGGAGGGCGAGTACACGTGCGCGCACGAGCCGCACACGGTGCTCGCGTCGTCCCTCTTGCCGTTGCTCCGGCTCGACCGCCTGGAGGAGGCCCGCGCGCACCATCTGCGGGGCTTCCGGCTGGTGCGGTCCATGGAGAGCATGCGGGGCGCCTACGCCGACCACGTCGAGTTCTGCGCGCTGACCGGCAACGAGGCGCGGGGCCTGGAGCTGCTCGCGGAGCGGCCGGCGTACTTCACGGACGAGGGGCATCCGCACAGCAAGCTGGAGTTCCTGAGCGTGGTCGTGCTGCTCATGGAGCGGCTGACCGAGCGGGGTCTCGCCGGTCAGCGGGTGCCGGGGCCGGCCGGGCGGGAGTGGACCGCCGCGGAACTCGCGGAGCACGCGCGCGCGGAGGCCCTCGCGCTGGCCGCGCGCTTCGACGAGCGCAACGGCACCTCGCACGTCAGCGAGCGGGCACGCGCGCGGATGACGCAACGGCCCTTGGTGGAGCGGCTGCCCCTGGGGGTGCGGGCGGCCCGTACCGCCTCCGCCGTGGCCGCGGCGGCGCCCGGACCCGCCGCCCCGGCGCCGGCGCCGGTTCAGGAGGCCGCCGCCGCACCGGACCTGGCGGTGCTGCTCGCGGAGGCCCAGCGGCTGTCCGAGACGCTCCAGCCGCACGCCGTCGAGGCGTGGGCGCGGGTGGCCCGGCTGGCCGAGGAGGCGGAAGGCGTCGAGCTGGCGGCGCGTGACCGCGCGGAGATCGCCGACCACGCGGCGATAGGCCTCGGCCCGGACGGCGCCGAGGCGTTCGAGCGGGCCGCCGAGCTGTACGCGCGGGCGGGCGACCCCGGGGAAGCCCTCGCCGCACGCGCGCGTGCGGCGTACGTCCGGGCGCTGGCCGGCGAGATCGACGAGGCCCTCGCGGCGGTCGCAGACCCGTACGACCGGGTCCTCGCGCTGTACGCCGAGGGCGAGACGGGGGTGCCGCAAGCGGCCGGCGTGCTGATGGGCCGGGCGCGGATCCTGATGCGGCGCGTCCACGAGGCCGAGGGCGAGGTCGTCGACGAGGCGGTCCTGGCGGGGGCGGAGGCGGCGGTACGGGAGCTGCTGGCGCTCGTCGACGGGCGCGCGGGGACCGATGTACGGCTCGCCGCCCGGGTCGCCGAGGGCCACGCGATGCTCGCCGAGCTGGCGACGCACTCCGGGAACCCGCAGGGGGGCGCGGAGCTGTTCGCGCGGGCCGCGGCGGAGTTCGTCGAGGCGGGGCTGCCGTGGTTCGCCGTGGAGTACGAGGCCCGGCTGGCCGGTCTCGCCCACGAGCTGGGTGACATGAGGGAGGCGGAGCGCGCGCTGCGGGCCGCCCTGGAGCACGGCGGACCGTACCTGGAGGCGATCGGGCGGGCCCAGCTGCACCTCCAGCTCGCCGAGGTCGTCGGGGGCCGGGGGGAGGCCGAGGAGGCCTCGGAGCACGCCCTGGAGGCGGCGCACTGGGCGGACGAGGCGGGTGCGGGCCCCACGCTCGGCGCGTGGGCACGGCACCAGCTCGGCGGGTTCCTCGTGCTGCAGGGCCGCTGGGCCGAGGCCGCGGAGGTGCTGGAGTCCGCGCTGGCGGAGCTGACGGTCGAGACCCACGGCGACGGCGCGGTCGTCCAGACGCAGTGGTGGCTGGGGGACTGTCTGAGCGAGCTCGGGGAGCACCGGGACGCCGCCGAACGCCGGCTCCAGGCCGCCGAGATCGCCCGGCAGTGGCCCGAGCAGCACGACCACGCGACCCTCGCCCACCTGGCCGCCGAGTCGCTCGGTCAGGCCGGTCTGCCCACCGAGGCGGACCGGGCCTACACGCGCGCGGGAGAACTGTGGCGCGGCCTCGGCAATGTCCACGGGCTCGTCCGCTCGCTGCGCGCCCGCGCGTGGCTGGCCCTGCGCACCGAGGACGGGACGGACACGGCCCGCGACCTGATGACCCGTGCCGTGGAGGAGTGCGCGGACGCGTTCGACGTGGCGGACGACGACGAGGCGCGGCTGCGGCTCGTCTCCGAACTCGGCCACACCCACCGCCAGTTCGGGGATCTGCTCGCCCGTTCCGCCGCCGAGGACGCCGACGACGACTCGATCCGGGCCACCCTGGACGAGGCGCTCTCCCAGATGGGCGAGGCCGTCGCGGTGTTCGTCGCCCTGGGCGAGGGCGCGGTGCACGCCCGGACCGGCGCGGAGCTGGCCGCGGGCTGGCTGGAGACCGACCTCGGACGCCCCTCGGCGGCCGCGGCACGCGCGCGTGCGGTGCTGCGGGCCTACGCCGACGCCCCCGACGACGCCGCCACCGATGTCGGCGGTGAGGAAGGGGAAGGGGAGGACGAGACGGTGCGGGCGCGGCGGGCCGAGGCGGAGCAGTTGCTGCAGGCGGCGGAGGAGCAGAAGGACCGCTGAGCCGCCGCCCACCCCCGGTCCGCGTCCCTACTCCACCCCGATCAGCACCAGCGCACCCTGCCGTCCGCCCCGGTACACCACCGTGTCCACGGCGAGGTAGGCCTCTCGCACCCGTGCCTCCAGGTGCTCGGCGACGCCTTCGGGGGCCTCGTCGCCGAGTACGAGGGTGACGAGTTCACCGCCCGCGGCCAGCATGCGGTTCAGGACGGTCTCGGCGGCCGCGACGACATCGGGGCCGATGACGGCCACGTCGCCGTCGATCAGCCCGAGGACGTCACCGGCCTGGCAGATCCCGGCCATGGTCCACGACTGGCGTTCGGCGACGGTGATCTCGGCGTAGCGGGTGGCGCCCGCCGCGGAGGTCATGGAGACGACGTCCTCGTCGAAGCGGCGGTCCGGCTCGTGCACGGCCAGCGCCGCGATCCCCTGGACCGCAGACCGGGTGGGGATCAGCGCCACCCGGATGCCCTCCGTACGGGCCTGCTCGGCGGCCGCGGCGGCGGTGTGCCGCAGATCGGCGTCGTTGGGCAGCAGCACGACCTCCCGCGCGTGCGCCCGTCGTACGGCCTCGACGAGTTCCCCGCTGGCGGGCGGCTCACCGGGGCGCGCGAGCACGGTGGTCGCGCCCGCCTCGGCGTACAGCCCGGCCAGACCCTCCCCGGGCACCACGGCGACGACCGCCCGCTGGACCCGCTCGCGCGGGGCACGCTCGCCACCGCGCGTGTGCGCGTCGTCGGCGCCGAAGTGGGTGATGCGGATCCGGTACGGCCGGCCCGCCTCGACGCCCGCCTCCACGGCGGCGCCCGCGTCGTCCACGTGCACGTGGACGTTCCACAGGCCGTCGCCGCCGACCACGACCAGGGAGTCGCCCAGGGCGTCCAGCCGCTGCCGCAGCCGCGCCACGGCCGGGTCCTCGGCCTCCAGCAGATAGATCACCTCGAAGGCGGGACCGCTCTCGCCGCCGTCGCCGCGACCGGCGCCCTCGGCACCCCCGCCTGCCTCGTCGACCGGCCCGTCGTCCGCGCAGTCCGCGTCCCGCGCCGCCCGCACGCGCCCGTGGGCGGCGGCCGCGGCGGCGGACGCCGACACGGCGCCCGAGAGCTCCGGCGCCTCCCCCGTGAACGTCTCCACCAGCGCCGCGAGGACCGCGACCAGCCCCCGGCCGCCCGCGTCCACCACTCCGGCGTGCTCCAGGACGGCCAGCTGACCCGGGGTGGCGGCGAGCGCCGCGCACGCCCCCTGGTAGGCCGCCCTGGCGACCGTCCCGCAGTCCCCCTCGGCTCCCTCCGCCGCCTCGGCGGCGGCCGTGGCGACCGACAGCACGGTGCCCTCGACGGGGTGGGCGACGGCCTGACGGGCGGAGTCGGCGGCGTGCCGCAGGGCCAGGCCCAGCCCGTCCCCGTCGGTGTGAGGGGTCTCACCCTCGGCGGTGAGCACCTGGGCCATGCCGCGCAGCAGCTGCGCGAGGATCGTCCCCGAGTTCCCGCGCGCCCCGATGAGCGCGCCGTGCGCCATCGCGCGCGCGGCGTCGGCGAGGGAGGGCTTCCCGGCGGCGGAGGAGCCGGAATCGGCACGGGAACCGGTCTCGTAGCCGAGCTCGTAGCCGGCGAACACCGCCTCGACGGCGGTCGTCGCGGACTCGACCGTCAGGTACAGGTTGGTGCCGGTGTCCCCGTCCGCGACCGGATAGACGTTGATCGCGTCGATCTCCTCGCGTGCCCGTCCCAGCGCCGTGAGCGCCAGGCCGCACCAGGTGCGCACCGCGAGAGCATCGAAGAATGTCTGCGGCACCTGCGCCACCTGCGCCTCCTCGAGCTGCTGGACTGGACGCAGCGTAGACCCCGGGCCGGTGTCCGCCGGAAAGCGGGCCGGACGGGAGCGGGCGGGGCCGACCGGGGCGTGGGGGCAGGCCCCTGAGCAGCCATGGTAGTTTCGTTGCACTGGCGCAGTCGTTGTATGCTGCTCCGGTTGCCCGATCCGCATCGGGCCATCCCCCTGGCAGCGCCACTCAGATCCTAGATCCTGATCCCGGCATGCCGGGATCATCCGTAAGTGCATCTGAAGTCTTTGGAGTGACCCGTGGCTGCCAACTGCGACGTCTGTGGCAAGGGGCCGAGCTTCGGCAACAACATCTCGCACTCGCACCGCCGTACGTCCCGTCGCTGGAACCCGAACATCCAGCGCGTCCGTACCGTGGTCGGCGGGACGCCGAAGCGCGTGAACGCTTGCACCTCGTGCATCAAGGCCGGCAAGGTCTCGCGCTGACCCTCATCCCCCCATTCCCGACTCCGATCGGGCCGGGGGGACCCCCAACGCGCGCGGCCACTGCTGGTTCGCTGCATAGAGCCGGTCCACCCAGGTGGGCCGGCTTTCTGCTGTGCCCGGAAGCCGGGCGCCCGCGACCCCGGCGCCCGCAGCCCCGGCGCCCGCAATCCGCGGGCCCGCAATCCGGGCGCCCCGGCTCCCGCCGGCCGCCAGACTCCGGGGAATGCCCTTCGGCATCCTGGGCACCCTCGACCTCCGCACCGGCGACGGCACCCCCGTCGACCCCGGCGGCCCCCGTCCCCGCGCCCTGGTCAGCCTCCTGCTGAGGGAGGCCGGCCACGGTGTCTCCGTGGAGCGCCTGACCGGCGGTCCGTACGGCGCCGCGCCGCCCTCCGGAGCGGGCAACGCGCTCCGGTCCCAGATCTCCCGGCTGCGCCGCCGCCTGGCCCCGCACGCCGAGACCGAGGCCACCGCCGCGGGCTACCGGCTCGCCGTTGTGCCCGACGCCGTGGACGTCCACCGCTTCGAGCGGCTGACCGGCCCCGCGGGCGGTCCGCTCTCGCCGCCGGGAACCCTGCCCGGGCGGCCACCCTGCCGCGCGAGGCCCTCGTCCTCTGGCGCGGCCCGGCCCTGCCCGACCTCCCCGACGCGCACGCCGAGCGGGCCCGGCTCGGCGAGTTGCGGCTGAGCGCCGTACAGGAGAAGGCCGCGACCGGCATCAGGCTCCGGTCGTACCCCGGGTGAGATCCCAGCCGTGGTCCACGGGGCCGAGGCCCGCGCCGAGCGGGAACCCGGCGGCGATCGCCCCGGTGACATAGCGCTTGGCCGCCGCCACCGCCTCCGGCACGGAGTTCCCCTTCGCCAGCTGCGCCGCGATCGCGGACGCGAGGGTG
Source organism: Streptomyces sp. 3330 (assembly GCF_031456635.1). Lineage (NCBI taxonomy): Bacteria > Bacillati > Actinomycetota > Actinomycetes > Kitasatosporales > Streptomycetaceae > Streptomyces > Streptomyces sp. 3330. The sequence goes on along the minus strand of NZ_JAVDVA010000012.1, from coordinate 151,497 downwards.
CACCCGGTGCCGTGCGTGTGCCGGTTGTCGTGGCGCGGCGCCCGCAGCCAGTGCTCCTCGTCCCCGTCCGTCAGCAGGTCGACGGCGGCGCCGGGGAGATGGCCGCCCTTGATGAGCGCCCAGCGCGGGCCGTACGCCAGCACGGCGGCCGCCGCGTCCCGCAGCTGCTCCTCCGACTCGACCCGTACGCCCGTCAGTTGGGCCACCTCGTCGAGGTTCGGGGTGGCGACGGTGGCGACCGGGAGCAGTTTCGTGCGTACGGAGTCCAGCGCGGAGGCGGCCAGCAGCGGGTCGCCGTGCTTGGAGACCCCGACCGGGTCGACGACGACGGGAGCGCCGGTGCCCGTGAGCAACTCGGCGACGGTCTCGACGAGTTCGGCGGAGGCGAGCATGCCCGTCTTCACCGCCCGGACGCCGATGTCGTCGACGACGCTGCGGTACTGGGCGCGTACCGCCTCCGCCGGGAGTTCCCAAGCCCCCTGCACGCCCAGGGAGTTCTGCGCGGTGACCGCCGTGATCACGCTCATGCCGTGCACGCCGAGCGCGAGCATCGTCTTGAGGTCGGCCTGGATCCCGGCCCCGCCGCCGGAGTCGGAGCCGGCGACGGTCAGCACCCGGGGCGGGGTCCCGAGCGCGCTCACGACTCCATGTCCCCGAAGTGGTCCCAGCCGCCCTTGCTGGTCCAGGGAGCCCCGTCGACCGTCACCTGGGGCAGCGCGGACGGGTTGAGGACCTCGCCGATCACCTTCCAGCGGGCGGGCAGTTTCACGTCCGGCGGGAAGGTCGCCACGATCGCGTGGTCCTCTCCCCCGGTCAGCACCCACTGGATGGGGTCGACGCCGACGGCCTGCCCGATGTCGTTCATCTGGGTGGGGATGTCGATGGCGCCGGAGCGGATGTCGATACGGACCTTGCTGGCCTCGGCGATGTGCCCGAGGTCGGCGATGAGCCCGTCGCTGACGTCGCACATCGCCGTCGCGCCGAGCCCGGCGGCCGCCGGACCCGCGTGGTACGGCGGCTCGGGGCGGCGGTGGGCCTCGACGAAGGCGCGGGGCGAGCGGAAGCCGCGGGAGAGGACCGCGTACCCGGCGGCGGACCAGCCCAGCCAGCCGGTCACCGCGACGAGGTCGCCGGGCTGGGCGCCGCCCCGGGTGACCGGCTCGTGGTTGCGCAGGTCGCCGAGCGCGGTGATCGACACCATGATCGTGTCGCCGCGTACGACGTCGCCGCCGACCACGGAGGCGCCGGCGACCTGGCACTCGTCGCGCAGGCCGTCCATCATCTCGGACGGCCAGGTGACCGGCAGTTCGGCGGGCACCACGAGGCCGAGCAGCAGGGCGGTCGGCACCGCGCCCATGGCGGCGATGTCGGCGAGGTTCTGCGCGGCGGCCTTGCGGCCCACGTCGTAGGCCGTGGACCAGTCGCGGCGGAAGTGCCGGCCCTCCAGCAGGATGTCGGTGCTGGCGACGACCCGGCGGTCGGGCGCGGCGACCACCGCGGCGTCGTCGCCGGGGCCGACCCGTACCGCGGGGGTGGTGGTGAGACGGGAGGTGAGCTCCCTGATGAGCCCGAACTCCCCGAGCTCACCAACAGTGCCCTTCATTGCCCTTTCGCCCCTTCTGTACCTGTCCGTGCCCGGTCGCGCGTAACCAGTGTCCTCGATACGGTCGAGTCAGCCGTCAACTTCTGTCCTGCCCGCACCCCGGCGCGCGAGCCGTGGTTCGCGCAGGTCTCCCCGCGGCGAGCGGCGACGCGATACCGTGGCGTTCCTTTTCCCCACATGATCCTCGTGGCCGCCCTGGAGGTTCCGTGGTACAGGCGTACATCCTGATCCAGACCGAGGTCGGCAAAGCGTCGACCGTCGCCGAGGAGATCGGCAAAATCCCTGGCGTCGTCCAGGCCGAGGACGTGACGGGACCTTATGACGTGATCGTGCGGGCCCAGGCCGACACGGTGGACGACCTCGGCCGCATGGTGGTCGCCAAGGTCCAGCAGGTGGACGGGATCACCCGCACCCTGACCTGCCCGGTCGTGCATCTGTAGCCCCCGTCTAACCTTGGCCGGTGAACCTTTTCCGTCACCGGCCGCTCGGCCTGCCCTCACTCGCCCTGCTGCTGCTTGCGGTGGGCTGCTCCTCAGCAGACGGTGACTCGTCTCCGGCGGTTCCCAGCCCCTCGGCATCGGTCACCAAGCTGTGCCGAAACCTGGACGAGGCGCTGCCGTCCACCGTGGACGACCTCGACCGCGGGGATCCCTCACCCGCGTCCGCGCTGACCGCGGGCTGGGGGAACCCGGCGATCATACTGCGCTGCGGTGTGGAACGACCCGCGAAGATGAGCGACGGAAGCGCGGACGGGGTCGAGGTGGACGGCGTGGGGTGGATGATGGAGGAGCAGGACGGCGGGGCGTTCCGCTTCACCACCACCCTGCGCAGGGCGTACGTCGAGGTGACGATCCCGGAGGACCGCGCGGGCGACGGCCTGGCGCCGCTCGTCGACCTGGCGCCCTCCGTGAAGAAGGCGATCCCCGAGGGGATCGCCGACTAGGACGGGACCTGGTGGGGGCCCGGTTCAGCGCAGGCCGGTGGACCTGCGCAGGGCCGCCTGGACGAGGCGGTCCACCAGCTCGGGGTAGCCGATGCCGGTCGCCTGCCACATCTGCGGGTACATCGAGATCGGGGTGAAGCCGGGCATCGTGTTGATCTCGTTGATGACGAAGTCGCCCTCGTCCGTGAGGAAGAAGTCCGCCCGGACCAGGCCCTCGCAGGACGCCGCCTCGAAGGCCTCCACCGCCAGCCTGCGGACCTCCGCCGTCTCCTCGTCCGTCAGCGGCGCCGGGACGATCCCCGGGGTGGAGTCGATGTACTTGGCGTCGAAGTCGTAGTAGGCGTGCGCGTCCGGCGGCGGGATCTCGGCCGGGACGGAGGCACGGGGGCCGTCCTCGAACTCCAGGACGCCGCACTCGATCTCGCGGCCCCGCAGCGCCGCCTCGACCAGGATCTTCGGGTCGTGACGCTGAGCCTCGGCGATCGCCTCGTCGAGCCCGGACAGGTCGTCGACCTTGGTGATGCCGATGGACGAGCCCGCGCGCGCGGGCTTCACGAAGAGCGGCCAGCCGTGGTCGCCGGCGAAGTCGACGATCTTCTTGCGGGCCGCCGCCTCGTCCTGCGCCCACTCGCGCGGCCGGATCACCACGTACGGGCCCACCTTGAGCCCGAAGGAGGTGAACACCCGCTTCATGTACTCCTTGTCCTGGCCGACGGCCGAGGCGAGCACGCCCGCGCCCACGTACGGGACGCCGGAGAGCTCCAGCAGACCCTGCAGGGTGCCGTCCTCGCCGTACGGGCCGTGCAGGACCGGGAAGACGACGTCGACCTCGCCGAGCGCCTTGGGCACCGATCCCGGCTCGTAGTAGACGACTTCGCGGTTGGCGGGGTCGACGGGGAGCACCACGCCGCCGTCCCGCGACTCGGCGAGTTCGTCCACGTCGGGCGTACGGCGGTCGGTGATCGCCATGCGCTCGGGGGCGTCGGCGGTGAGGTACCAGCGGCCCTCACGCGTGATGCCGATCGGCAGGACCTCGTACTTGGTCCGGTCGATGGCCCGCAGGACCGCGCCGGCCGTGACCACGGAGATCCCGTGCTCGGAGCTGCGACCGCCGAAGACAACGGCCACCCGCGGCTTGCGGACGGGCTGCTGAGGGCTCTGGGGGAGGTTCTCGGTGCTCATATCGGCATGAGAGTACCCGGTGGTAGGGCCGGGAGTCAGCGTCCGCCCACCGGGTTCGCTCAGCGTCGCTCGGGCTTCGCGCTGCGCGACATCAGCTCCTTGAGGGCGACCACCGGCGGCTTGCCCTCGTGGACGATGCCGACGACCGTCTCGGTGATCGGCATGTCGACGCCGTGCCGACGGGCCAGATCCAGCACCGACTCGCAGGACTTGACGCCCTCGGCGGTCTGCCGGGTGACCGCGATGGTCTCCTGGAGGGTCATGCCCTTGCCGAGGTTGGTGCCGAAGGTGTGGTTGCGCGAGAGCGGCGAGGAGCAGGTCGCCACCAGGTCACCGAGCCCGGCGAGTCCGGCGAAGGTCAGCGGGTCCGCGCCCATCGCCAGGCCCAGTCGGGTGGTCTCGGCGAGGCCGCGTGTGATCAGCGAGCCCTTGGCGTTGTCGCCGAGGCCCATGCCGTCCGCGATGCCGACCGCGAGGCCGATCACGTTCTTGACCGCGCCGCCCAGTTCGCAGCCCACCACGTCGGTGTTCGTGTACGGGCGGAAGTACGGCGTGTGGCAGGCGGCCTGGAGCCGCTGCGCGACGGCCTCGTCGGTGCAGGCGACCACGGCGGCGGCGGGCATCCGGGAGGCGATCTCCCGCGCGAGGTTGGGCCCCGTGACGACGGCGATCCGGTCCTGGCCCACCTTGGCGACGTCGTCGACGACCTCGCTCATCCGCATGGTCGTACCGAGCTCGACGCCCTTCATCAGCGACACCAGGACGGTGTTCGGCGCGAGCAGCGGCGTCCACTCGGCGAGGTTGGCGCGCAGGGTCTGCGAGGGGACCGCGAGGACGGTGAAGTCGGCGTCCCGGGCGGCCTCGGCCGCGTCGGCGGTGGCGCGCAGGTTGCGCGGGAGTTCGACACCGGGAAGGTAGTCGGGGTTGGTGCGCGTGGAGTTGACCGCGTCGACGAGCTCGGGGCGGCGTGCCCACAGCGTCACCTCGCAGCCCGCGTCGGCGAGGACCGTGCCGAAGGCGGTCCCCCATGATCCGGTACCGAAGACGGCCGCCTTCACGGACTTGCTCACTTGCTGTTCTCCCCCTCGTGACTGGTGTTCGCGGTGCTGCTCCGCCCGCGTCCGGACACCGCGCCGTCGGTCCCGGCGGCGTCGTCGGCACCGGATTGCGCGCGGGCCTCCGCGGCGGACCCCGCGCCGGTCTGCGCACGGGTGCGGCGGCGCTGCTCGATCCGCTCGCGACGCGGGTCGTAGGGCGTCGCGGGCGCCTTCTCGCCGCGGATCTCCTCCAGCTGGGCGGTGACGGCCGCCATGATGACCTCCGTCGCCTCCTTGAGGAGTTCCGGGGTCATCTCGTGGCCGTAGAACCGCGTGAGGTCCACGGGCGGGCCCGCCAGCACGTGGTGGGTCTTGCGCGGAAGGAGGTTGGGCTTCCTGGCGTAGGGCGGCAGCAGTTCGTTGGCGCCCCACTGGGCGACCGGGATCACCGGGCACTTGGTCTGCAGGGCGACGCGCGCGGCACCGGTCTTGGCGGTCATGGGCCAGCCGTCGGGATCGCGGGTCAGGGTGCCCTCGGGGTAGAACGCGACGCACTCGCCGCGCTCCACGGCGTCGATCGCGGCCCGGAAGGCGCTCAGCGCGTCCGTGCTCTCGCGGTAGACGGGGATCTGCCCGGTGCCCCGCATCGCGGCGCCGACGAATCCCTCCTTGAAAAGACCGCTCTTCGCCAGGAATCGCGGCACGCGTCCGCTGTTGTACTGGAAGTGCGCGTAGGCGAAGGGATCGACATGCGAATTGTGGTTCACCGCGGTGATAAAGCCGCCGTCGGCCGGAATATGCTCCATTCCGCGCCAGTCCCGCTTGATCAGAACCACCAGCCAGGGTTTGCAGAGGACCGCAGCGAAGCGGTACCAGAAGCCGATTCTGCGGCGGGGCACGCGGACACCTTCCTCTAGGACTTCCCATGGCCTGCTCCGGGGCCTGGGGGCCGCACAAGTGTCGCCCCGGGCCGCCGGTCTGTCGAGAACACGGTACGCCCGCGCGTCCGACCGGCGGATGGGCCGGGTGACAATGTCCGCGACACGAGAGGGACGGTACGCCGGTGCAGTGGACCTTGGTCATACCCCTGAAGCCCTTGGCGCTGGCCAAGAGCAGGCTCGCGGACACCGCCACCGACGGACTCCGCCCGGGTCTCGCTCTCGCCTTCGCCGAGGACACCGTGGCCGCCGCCCTGGCCTCCCCCGCGGTGCGGGATGTGGCAGTAGTCACGGACGACGCCCTGGCCGGACGGGTGCTGGCGGCCCTGGGCGCCCGGATCGTCGCCGACGAGCCGCGCGGCGGCCTCAACGCCGCCCTGGCCCACGGGGCCGCCGCCGTACGCGCCGTCCGTCCCGATGCGCCGCTCGCGGCCCTCAACGCCGATCTGCCGGCCCTGCGGCCGTCGGAATTGGCCCGGGTTCTGGACGCGGCCGGTGAATTCCCCCGCTCTTTTCTTCCGGACGCGGCCGCGATCGGCACCACGCTTCTCGCCGTCGGCGCCGGCCGTGAATTGCTTCCCGCATTCGGCACGGATTCCCGCGCCCGGCACCGCGCCTCGGGGGCGGTGGAACTGCGCCCGGAGGGGGTGGACTCGGTTCGCCAGGACGTGGACACCGGCGAGGACCTGCGCGCGGCGCTGTCCCTGGGGGTGGGTCCCCGGACGGCCGCCGCCGCGGCGCAGTTGTTGATCCCGGGGCAGTAGGCTGCCGCCATGCAGGCGACCGCATACACGTACGATCCCGACACCCGCAGCGGGCAGGTGCTGCTGGACGACGGCACCCCGGTGCCCTTCGACGCGCCGGCGTTCGACGCGGGCGGACTGCGGCTGCTGCGGCCGGGGCAGCGGGTGCGGATCGAGGTGGAGGGGCCGCGGGACGCCCCCCGGATCACGCTCGTGACGCTCCAGACGTTCTGAGGGACCGCGCTCCCGCCGGACCCGGGCCCCTCGCACCCGAGGGCCCTGCCGGCGACCGCCGGACACGCCGCGGGCCGGACTTCCGAGAGGGAGTCCGGCCCGGCGCGTGAGTGCCCCTGCTGTCCTACGCCTTGCGGGCGGTGGTCTTCTTGGCGGTGGTCTTGCGCGCGGTCGACTTCTTGGCGGGGGCCTTGGTCGCCGTCGCCTTCTTCGCGGCCGGGGCCTTCTTGGCCGTCGTCTTCTTGGCCGTGGCGGACTTCGCGGGGGTGGTCTTCTTCGCCGCCGCGGTGGTCTTCTTGGTGGTGGCCTTCTTCGCCGTGGTCTTCTTGGCGGTGGCCGTGGTCTTCTTCGCGGCGGCCGTCGTCTTCTTGGCGGGGGCGGCCTTCTTCGCGGCGGCCGACGCCCGCTTCGCCGGGGCGGCCTTCTTCGCGGCGGCCTTCTTGACCGTGGCGGAAGCGCCGCCGGTCAGGCTGCCCTTGGGGGCCTTCTTCACGGCGACCTCGCCTCCGCGGGGGAGCTTCTTCGAGCCGCTCACCAGGTCCTTGAAGCCCTGTCCTGCGCGGAAGCGCGGCACGGACGTCTTCTTGACCCGAACCCGCTCGCCCGTCTGGGGGTTGCGAGCGTAGCGGGCAGGCCGGTCGACCTTCTCGAACGAACCGAAGCCGGTGACCGAGACCCGGTCTCCCGCGACCGTCGCGCGGACGATGGCGTCCAGGACCGCGTCGACCGCCTCGGCGGCCTGCTGGCGGCCGCCCACCTTGTCGGCAATCGCTTCTACGAGCTGCGCCTTGTTCACGTCTTCCCCTTCGGAGACATTAGCCGGAACGAAACTGTTCAAGCTTTTTCGCACGTTAGGCAGATATATACCGCAAATCAAACACGAAACGGGCTAATCACCCTTGTGCCGCAACGAAATCGGCCGCTCCGGAGACGATCAACGCTCCCCTTCGGGCATTCGCCCCTCGTCGAGGTCCGCCATGAACCGCTCCAGACGCCTTGTCGCATCGGCGAGATCGTGCTTGGCCGCGGCCGTAATGACCAGCAGCTTCCGGGTCAGCGCCATCCGTACGCCCTCCGGGACTTGCAGTGCGCGCACTCTTGTGTGCGCTTCCTTGAGCTGGTTCGCGACCGCCGTATAGAGCTCGAGTTGGCCGTCGTGTTCCATGCACAGATTGTGCCATCTGGGGCGAGTTGTCGCCCGCCCAGGGGGGCAACTGCCGCCTCCAACGGCCGCTGCGGCACTTCCGGCGCTCGCTTCCACGCACTGCGCGTACCCAGGCAACAACCCCTCTAACGTGGGAAGTTGGGAGCGCGGATCACGATTCACGGGGCCGAACGGGTGCAGACGCAGCCGTACCCCCGATCGGTCCGATCGGGGGTACGGCGGGGGTGTCGCGGTGGCCGAAACTCGACCTGCTCGGGGCCTCCTCGGGCCCCGGGGTCAGAGCTGCAGCGTCCTCGGCTTGTACGTCGGGCGCTTGGCCTCGTACGCGGCGATGTCGCCCTCGTTCTGGAGGGTGATGGAGATGTCGTCCAGCCCGTTCAGCAGCCGCCAACGGGCGTTCTCGTCGAGCTCGAAGGGCGCGGTGATGCCCTCGGCACGCACCTCACGCGCCTCGAGGTCCACCGTGATCTCGGCCTGCGGGTCCTTCTCGGTGAGCTCCCACAGCGCGTCCACGATCTTCTGCTCCAGAACCACCGTGAGCAGGCCGTTCTTCAGCGAGTTGCCCCGGAAGATGTCGGCGAAGCGGGACGAGATCACGGTCTTGAAGCCGAAGTTCTGGAGCGCCCAGACGGCGTGCTCACGGGAGGAGCCGGTGCCGAAGTCGGGTCCGGCGACCAGAACGCTGGCGCCCTGCCGCTCGGGACGGTTGAGGATGAAGTTCCCGTCCTTGCGCCAGGCCTCGAACAGCCCGTCCTCGAACCCGTCCCGCGTGACCTTCTTGAGCCAGTGAGCAGGGATGATCTGGTCGGTGTCGACGTTGGAGCGACGCAGCGGGACGGCCCGGCCGGTGTGCGAGATGAATGCTTCCATGACTGATCAGACTCCAGCGGGCGTACGGGTCTCGGCGTCGGACAGGTCGGCCGGGGAGGCCAGGTGGCCCAGGACGGCCGTGGCGGCCGCGACCTGGGGCGACACCAGGTGCGTCCGACCGCCCTTGCCCTGCCGGCCCTCGAAGTTGCGGTTGGAGGTGGACGCGGAGCGCTCGCCCGGGGCCAGCTGGTCGGGGTTCATGCCGAGGCACATCGAGCAGCCCGCGTGCCGCCATTCGGCGCCGGCTTCCTTGAAGACGACGTCCAGACCCTCGGAGACGGCCTGGAGACCGACCCGCACCGAGCCCGGGACGACCAGCATCCGTACGCCGTCGGCGACTTTGCGGCCCTCGACGATGGCGGCGGCGGCCCGCAGGTCCTCGATGCGGCCGTTGGTGCACGAACCTACGAAGACCGTGTCCACGTTGATGGAGCGCAGCGGCTGCCCGGCCTCCAACCCCATGTATTCCAGGGCCTTTTCGGCGGCGAGGCGCTCCGAAGCGTCTTCGTACGAAGCGGGGTCGGGGACGGTCGCCGAAAGCGGCGCGCCCTGACCGGGGTTGGTGCCCCAGGTGACGAACGGCGACAGCGCGGCGCCGTCGATGACGACCTCGGCGTCGAACTCGGCGTCCTCGTCCGTCTTCAGCGTCTTCCAGTACGCGACCGCCGCGTCCCAGTCCGCGCCCTCGGGGGCGTGGTCGCGGCCCTTGATGTAGTCGAAGGTGGTCTCGTCGGGGGCGATCATGCCCGCGCGGGCGCCGGCCTCGATCGACATGTTGCAGATGGTCATCCGGGCCTCCATCGAGAGCTTCTCGATGGCGGAGCCGCGGTACTCCAGGATGTAGCCCTGGCCGCCGCCGGTACCGATCTTCGCGATGATCGCCAGGATCAGGTCCTTGGCGGTCACGCCCTCGGCCAGCTCGCCCTCGACCGTGATCGCCATGGTCTTGGGACGGGCCAGCGGCAGCGTCTGGGTGGCCAGCACGTGCTCCACCTGGGAGGTGCCGATGCCGAACGCCAGCGCGCCGAACGCGCCGTGCGTGGAGGTGTGGGAGTCGCCGCAGACGACGGTGGTGCCGGGCTGGGTCAGACCCAGCTGCGGGCCGACGACGTGCACGACGCCCTGCTCGACGTCGCCGAGCGGGTGCAGCCGCACGCCGAAGTCGGCGCAGTTCTTGCGCAGCGTCTCCAGCTGGGCGCGCGAGACCGGGTCGGCGATCGGCTTGTCGATGTCGAGGGTCGGGGTGTTGTGGTCCTCGGTCGCGATGGTGAGGTCCAGCCGGCGCACCGGGCGGCCGTTCTGCCGCAGCCCGTCGAAGGCCTGCGGGCTGGTCACCTCGTGCAGGAGATGCAGATCGATGAAGAGGAGGTCGGGCTCGCCCTCGGCGCGCCGGACGACGTGGTCGTCCCAGACCTTCTCCGCGAGTGTCCTACCCATCGCTTTCCCTCCGGCCGGCAATGACGCACCGGCCCAACTAGAGATCTTGTGGAGGCGACGCCCGTTGCCCCTGTTCCCGGGCACCCGCCGCCAGGCCCGTTGGTCCGCGGGCCACCATGCGTCCAAGGGTTGCGCGTCTCACGGAAAAATGAACTTGCGTTTCACAGAGTGAGACGGGAGTATCGTTGCATGGACAACAGTAGCGGCGTCGGCGTTCTGGACAAGGCAGCCCTTGTCCTGAGCGCCCTGGAGTCCGGTCCGGCCACCCTCGCAGGCTTGGTCGCTGCCACCGGACTCGCACGACCCACGGCTCACCGGCTGGCCGTGGCTTTGGAACACCACCGTATGGTGGCGCGCGACATGCAGGGCCGATTCATCCTCGGCCCCCGCCTGGCCGAGCTGGCCGCGGCCGCCGGCGAGGACCGCCTGCTCGCGACCGCCGGCCCGGTGCTGACGCATCTGCGTGACATCACGGGCGAGAGCGCACAGCTCTACCGCCGCCAGGGCGACATGCGCATCTGCGTGGCCGCGGCGGAGCGCCTGTCCGGCCTTCGGGACACGGTCCCGGTCGGTTCCACGCTGACGATGAAGGCCGGTTCCTCGGCCCAGATCCTGATGGCCTGGGAGGAGCCCGAGCGGCTGCACCGCGGCCTGCAGGGCGCCCGCTTCACGGCGACGGCCCTGTCGGGTGTACGGCGGCGCGGCTGGGCCCAGTCCATCGGTGAGCGCGAGCCGGGCGTCGCGTCCGTGTCGGCTCCCGTGCGCGGCCCCTCCAACCGCGTGGTGGCCGCCGTCTCCGTCTCCGGCCCCATCGAGCGCCTGACCCGCCACCCCGGCCGCATGCACGCGCAGGCGGTCATCGACGCCGCGGCCCGCCTCTCGGAGGCCCTGCGCAGGACGGGCTGACGCCGATCGGGAAAGGGGCCGCCTCAACGCCGCGGCAGCCCTCGACCCGACGGCATCACCGACCGGCCGGGACACGCGACACCCGCGCGACGGCCGCGGCGCACCCAGCGCCCGCATCCACCGCCCGCACGCGCACGCGCGGGACGGCGGACCCCTACGGCGCGGACCGGTGGGCGAAACGGTCCCTCGCGTACCGACCCCGCTGCTCCAACGGCACCTGCCCGTGCGCGGCCGCCAGGCCGAACGCCGGCATGTCCCCGTAGATCGCCTCGTACGACCCCTCCGGCACGACGTACGTCTCGTGCCAGATCCCCACGTGCCCGCGCACCTTCCCGCCCCGCTCCATGCGGTTGATCTTCGCCCAGGCCTCGTGGTGGAACGCGTCGGGCGCGCTCGCGTAGGCGTACAACTTCTCCTTGGACTCCCAGTACTGGACGACGTAGTACGTCCGCGGCGAGGCCGTCAGGAGCACCCGGGAGAGCAGACCGCGCCCCGGATCCTTCTTCAGCTCCGCCAGCATGCGGAACATCGCCAGCATGACCGGCACCCACTGGTGCACGGCCCAGAAGTGGTTGACGCGCATCCCGATCAACAGGACGACCACGTCTCCCCGGGCGTCCGCGGTGGTACGGCCGGCTGAGGTGGAGGACATGCTTGGATAGTGCCGCTGACCAACGAAGGGCGCAAGGCATGCGGCTGGCCGAACTGAGCGAACGCAGCGGTGTGTCCACCGCGACGATCAAGTACTACCTGCGCGAGAGACTCGTACCGCCCGGCCGCCAGGTCAACGCCACGACCTCCGAGTACGACGAGGAGCATCTGCGCCGGCTGCGTCTGGTCCGGGCGATGATCCAGGTGGGCGGGCTGCCGGTGGCCACGGTCCGTGAGGTGTTGGGCCATGTCGACGACGACTCCCTGGGCCGCACGATCCGGCTCGGCGCGGCCCTGTGGGCGCTGCCGCAGGTCCCCGAGCCGGACGCGGAGGACGAGTACGTGCGCGCCGCCCACGGGGAGGCGGACGAACTGCTGCGCACCCTGGGGTGGTCGAACGCCCAGCTGCTGACGACCATCTCCCCCGCCTACCGCTCCCTGGTGGTGGCGGTGGCCGCGCTGCGCCGCCTCGGCTACGACTGGAACGCCGAACTCCTCGTCTCCTACGCCGAGTTGATGCACCGCGCGGCTGTGCTGGACCTGGACTTCGTGGAGACCCGGGAGTCGGAGCCTGAGCGGATCGAGGCGGCGGTGCTGGGTGCGATCCTCGTCGAGCCGATGATGCAGGCGCTGCACCGGCTGGCGCAGGAGGAGGAGTCGGCGCGGCGGTACGGCTTCGCCTGAGGCCGGACATGCGGAAAGCCCCCCGCCGAAGCGGGGGGCTTTCCGTTCACGTACCCCCGACCGGATTCGAACCGGCGCTACCGCCTTGAGAGGGCGGCGTGCTAGGCCGCTACACAACGGGGGCCTGGACACTGCGTTTCCGCAGGTCCGAGCTGGTCTACCTGGACTCGAACCAAGACTAACTGAACCAGAATCAGTCGTGCTGCCAATTACACCATAGACCAAAGTGGTTTAGACCAGTTCAGTACCCCCGACCGGATTCGAACCGGCGCTACCGCCTTGAGAGGGCGGCGTGCTAGGCCGCTACACAACGGGGGCCCTAGCGATCCTGCATCGAGGTGAGAGGGAGCTACCCGAGCTCTCCTCGCGGGAAGGATCTGTACCCCCGACCGGATTCGAACCGGCGCTACTGCCTTGAGAGGGCAGCGTGCTAGGCCGCTACACAACGGGGGCTTCGTGGAGTAGATCTCCACAGGCGCAGATAAGCTCTGCGAGCTGGCCTACCTGGACTCGAACCAAGACTAACTGAACCAGAATCAGTCGTGCTGCCAATTACACCATAGGCCACTGGAACGCAAGCCCCGTCGGGGTTCTTGTTCTAGCGTTGCTCCTCCGGTTTTCCGGCCTTTCGGCCCGCTCCCCGGCGGCGCAGGAAGAACATTACCCGAAGGTGGACCGGGCTCCAAAACGGGTATCGGGGCCGAGGATCGCGGGCAGTTCGGCGAGCGAGACGATCCGGTGGCGTCCGGACGGGAGCTCGACGGTGGCCGTGCCGTAGCGGTCGATCCACACGGAGAGCAGTCCGGCGTCGGCGGCGCCCCGTCCGTCGATCTCCGGATGGTCGCCCACGTAGGCCACCTGGTGCGGGGGCAGCGACAGGGCCTCGCAGGCCGCGAGGAAGGCGCCGGCCTCCGGCTTGGAGACGCCCAGTTCCGCCGCGCACAGGATGACCTCGAAACGGTCGTGGACGCCGAGGGTGCGCAGCTTGTGGTCCTGGACGTGGATGCTGGAGTTGGAGAGAACGGCGTGGCGGTGGCTGGCGGAGAGGTCGTCGAGCACGGGCAGGACGTCCGGGAAGAGCGACCAGGCCGCCTCGTAGTGCGCGTGGTACCGCAGGAGCCAGTCGTCGGCCTCCGCATCGGCCATCTCGCGGCCCAGGAACGCGCGCACCCGGTCCCGGCGCTGGTCCTCGAAGGTGATCCCGCCCGCCGAGAAGCGGGCCCAGTGTTCTTCGGTGACCTCCCGCCACCGCGCGAGCCCCGCCTCCGCGGTACCGAAGCGGTCGAGCAGCCCCTCGGCCGTCAGATAGGACCGCATGCCCTCGCGATCGGCGGTGGTGTAGTCGAAGAGGGTGTCGTCCACGTCCCAGACCACGGCGAGGATGCTCATGATCCAACGGTAACGCCGGGGCGGCCGCCCTGTCCGGGAGATGCCGAAGGGGCGGCGCCCCGGGTCACCGGGCGCCGCCCCTTCGGGCACACCTGCGGCTACGCGGCGAGCTTCGCCAGGGCCGCGTCGATGCGGGCCAGCGTCTTCTCCTTGCCCAGGATCTCCAGGGACTCGAAGAGCGGCAGGCCGACCGTGCGGCCGGTGACGGCGACGCGGACCGGGGCCTGGGCCTTGCCGAGCTTGAGGCCGTGCGCCTCGCCGGCGGCCAGGACGGCCTCCTTCAGGGACTCGGACGAGCTCCAGTCGGCCGCCGCCAGCTTCTCGCGGGCGGTGGCGAGCAGCGCGTCGCTGCCCTCCTTCATCGCCTTCGTCCAGCTCGCCTCGTCGGAGACGGGCTCGGGGAGGAAGAGGAAGTCGACGTTGTCGGTGATCTCCGACAGCACCTTCAGACGGGTCTGGGCGTGCGGGGCGATCGCCTCCCACCTGGCCTCGTCGAAGTCCTCCGGGGACCAGGGGGCGTAGGGGGCCTTCAGCCAGGGCGCGCAGCGCTCCGTGAAGTCCTTCACGTCCAGCAGGCGGATGTGGTCGGCGTTGATCGCCTCGCACTTCTTCAGGTCGAAGCGCGCCGGGTTGGGGTTGACGTCCGCGATGTCGAAGGCCGCGGTCATCTCGTCCATCGTGAAGATGTCCTGGTCGGCCGAGAGCGACCAGCCGAGCAGCGAGAGGTAGTTGAGCAGGCCCTCGGGGAGGAAGCCGCGCTCGCGGTAGAGGTTGAGCGAGGACTCCGGGTCGCGCTTGGAGAGCTTCTTGTTGCCCTCGCCCATCACGTACGGCAGGTGTCCGAAGTGCGGGGTCCCCTGGGCGATGCCCAGTTCGGTCAGCGCCTTGTAGAGGGCGATCTGGCGGGGGGTCGAGGAGAGCAGGTCCTCGCCGCGCAGGACGTGCGTGATCTCCATCAGCGCGTCGTCCACCGGGTTGACCAGCGTGTACAGCGGGGCGCCGTTCGCGCGGACGATGCCGAAGTCGGGCACGTTCTCCGGGGTGAACGTCAGCTCGCCGCGGACCAGGTCCGTGAAGGTGATCGTCTCGTCGGGCATCCGGAAGCGGACGATCGGGGTGCGGCCCTGGGCCCGGTACTCCGCGACCTGCTCCTCGGTGAGGTCACGGCAGTGACCGTCGTAGCCGGAGGGCCGGCCGGCGGCGCGGGCGGCGTCGCGGCGGGTGTCCAGCTCCTGCTGGGAGCAGTAGCAGTGGTAGGCGTGGCCGGCGTCGAGCAGCTTGCGGGCGACGTCCGCGTAGAGGTCCATGCGCTGCGACTGACGGTAGGGGGCGTGCGGGCCGCCGATCTCGGGGCCCTCGTCCCAGTCGAAGCCCAGCCAGCGCAGCGAGTCCAGGAGCTGGTCGTAGGACTCCTCGGAGTCACGGGCCGCGTCGGTGTCCTCGATGCGGAAGACCAGGGTGCCCTGGTGGTGCTTGGCGAACGCCCAGTTGAACAGGGCGGTGCGGACCAGGCCCACGTGCGGGTTACCGGTGGGCGAGGGACAGAAACGGACGCGTACGGGGGAGCCGGGTGCGCTAGCCACGCTTGACAACCTTGTTGGTGAGAGTGCCGATGCCTTCGATGGTGACGGCGACCTCGTCGCCGACGACCAGGGGGCCTACCCCCGCGGGGGTGCCCGTGAGGATCACGTCGCCGGGGAGCAGCGTCATGGCCTCGGTGATGTTGACGATCAGATCCTCGATCGAGTGGATCATCTCGCTGGTGCGGCCGAGCTGCCGCTGCTGCCCGTTGACCGTCAGCTGGACGGTGAGGTCGCCCGCGGTCTCGAGGTCCAGGCCGGTCTCCACCCAGGGGCCCAGCGGGCACGAGGTGTCGAAGCCCTTGGCCCGGGCCCACTGCTTCTCGCGCTTCTGGACGTCACGGGCGGTGACGTCGTTCGCGCAGGTGTAGCCGAAGATCACGTCCTTGACGCGCTCGCGGGGCACCTCGCGGCAGAGCCGGCCGATGACCACGGCGAGCTCGGCCTCGTGGTGGACCTCCGAGGAGAAGGCCGGGTACTGGATGGCGTCGCCGGGGCCGATCACCGAGGTGGACGGCTTGAAGAAGGCGAACGGGGCGTCCGGCACCTCGTTGCCCAGCTCGCGCGCGTGCTCGGCGTAGTTGCGGCCGAAGGCCACGACCTTGTTGGGCAGGACGGGCGGGAGGAGCCGGACCTTGCTCAGCGGCACCTTGGTGCCGGAGAGCTCGAAGTCCGTGAACGGGATGCCCTTGATGATGTCGAGGACGAGCTCGTCCGGCTTGTCGCCCTCGACCGCGCCGAAGGCGACGTTCCCGTCGATGGAGAACCTGGCGATGCGCACGGGTTGGTGGCCCCTTGACTGAGCTGGCTGGAGTGTGACGTCCCAGGCTAACGCGGAAGGGCGCCCCCGGCCGGGGACGCCCTTGACATCCGTCGGGTGGCCGCCTTGAGCATTCCGCGGCCGGTGCCCGTATCTCCGTGTGAAGATCTACTCCGCGACGGAGGCCGCGACCGGGGCCTCCATGAGGATGGTGCGCTTGGGGTTCGCAGTCTGGGCGGGAAGTTCGACGGAGTGTTCCTGCTGCTCCGGGAGCTGGAGGTCGTCGGCGTCCGTGAGGTGCGCCAGGGTCGTACGCCGGGGGTTGGCGATCTTGTGGAACATCGTCGTCGTCTTCACTGTTGTACGAGACCCTGTCGTGTCCGGGCGTCCGCCGGAGCCCTCGAGGGCCCCCGCACGGGCGCGGTTTGTCGGATGTGCCATCCCTGTAAAGCGTCAGGCTAAACACGCGATTCCCGGTGAAGACGTGAAGGTCGCATGATCAGCGTGTGAGTTTGCTCACGAATCAAGGGGCAAAGCGGTCATTTCGGACTGCCGTGTGACCTGTGAAAAACGGACATTGCGCACCTGAAGCGCTCATTCCGCTCCTGATCATGGCGACTGGGACACCCCCTGGACCCCGCCTCTTCGCGCCCTTATGTCCGCCTTATGTGGGATCGCTTTCCACATCCCGTAACTTGACCCTCACGTCGTGTCACGGATGTCACAGCCTGGCCAACGGGCCTTGTTGGAGATCCTGCACTGTGCTGGAATTCCTCGGACCGCCGCGGGATCGAGCCGGCGCACAGAGGGCGCCCAGCGCGCCCGGTGGCGGCGAGACAGGGGGAGCCAGCGCCGGTTACTCACGACCACCTGGGGGGCGTATTCAGGACGCCTCCCAACACGCCGACACCGTCCTTCCGTTCACGCGGAGGGGCGCCTGGTCCAGAGGTTGCGACGCTAGTGCAGGGACGTTTCAAGAGGGATGGCAGCGCTTCGGCCGAGCCGGAGCCGCACGGCGGGACTGGCCCGATGGCAGTCGGCTCCTCGCCCCAGCACGCCCAGAACCCGGGCCCCAATCCGTCCGGCGACGGCGGTGAGCGCTCCGGTCGCCCCGGCGCGTCCGCTTCGCCCGGTACTCCTCCCCCGGCTCCCCCGAAGCCGGCGGCCGGCCCCACCGGCCCCGGCCCGCGGGTGGCCCTGCGCAACTGGCGCATCTCCACGCGTCTGGTGGCGCTGCTGACCCTGCCCGTGGTCGCGGCCACCTCGCTGGGCGCGCTGCGCATCAACCAGTCGATGGACGACATCCAGCAGCTCGACAACATGAAGCTGCTGACGGACATGACCAAGCAGGCCACCGACCTCGCCGTCGCGCTGCAGGACGAGCGTGACCGCTCCGCCGGCCCGCTGGCGCACAACGGCAAGGCGACCGACCCCGGCATCAAGGGCTTCCGCGAGAAGACGGACCGCGCGCTGAGCGCCTTCCAGGACTCGTCTGAGGAGATCGACGGCGCCACCTCGGACGGCAACCTCGAGGGCGTCCGCGACAGCCTCGTCGGTCTGCTGGGCGACCTGGGCAGCCTCGCCAAGGTCCGTTCGACGGCCTACGCGGAGAAGGGCAACACCACCCAGACGGTGGAGGCCTACCACCGCCTCATCACCAGCCTGCTCGACCTCTCGCAGGACATGGCGCAGGCCACCAGCAACCCGGAGATGATCCAGCGCACGCGTGCGCTGGCCGCCTTCTCCGCCGCCAAGGAGTACGCCTCCGTCCAGCGCGCCGTGCTCGCGGCGGCGCTGCCGGTGGGCAACACCGTCTACGGCGACCTCACCGAGAACGACCGGCAGTACGCCGAGGCCGGACTCGAGAACGAGGAGTCCGAGCTCGCGAGTTTCCGCAGCATCTACGGCGACGGCGGCGCCGAGGAACTGCTGAAGCCGATCGAGCAGGGCAACCCGGTCATCGAGGACGCCGACACCTACGCGAAGCGGGCCCTCGGCTCCCCCAACGGTCTCGAATCGCTGGACAAGCAGTCGTACCAGGACTGGATCGACGCCAGCTCCACCAAGATCAAGCAGATGAACAACATCGAGCTCACTCTGCTCGAGGACATGGAGCAGAAGGCGCGTGAGCTGCGCGCCGACTCCGAGCGCGAGGCGATCATCTCCGGTGCGCTCATCCTGCTCGTGCTCGGTGTCTCGCTGGTCGGCGCGTTCGTCGTCGCCCGGTCCATGATCCGTTCGCTGCGCCGCCTCCAGGAGACCGCCACCAAGGTCGCCCAGGACCGGCTGCCCGAGCTGGTCAAGCAGCTGTCCGAGTCCGACCCGCAGGACGTCGACACGTCCGTGGAGTCGGTCGGTGTGCACTCCCGGGACGAGATCGGCCAGGTGGCCGCGGCCTTCGACGACGTGCACCGCGAGGCGGTCCGCCTCGCCGCCGAGCAGGCCCTGCTGCGGGGCAACGTCAACGCGATGTTCACCAACCTCTCGCGCCGCTCCCAGGGTCTGATCCAGCGCCAGCTGTCGCTCATCTCCGAACTGGAGTCCCGCGAGGCCGACCCGGACCAGCTGTCCTCGCTCTTCAAGCTCGACCACCTCGCGACCCGCATGCGCCGTAACGGTGAGAACCTCCTCGTCCTCGCGGGTGAGGAGCCCGGCCGCCGCTGGACCCGTCCGGTCCCGCTGGTCGACGTGCTCCGCGCCGCCGCGTCCGAGGTGGAGCAGTACGAGCGCATCGAACTGGCCTCCGTGCCGACCACCGAAGTGGCCGGCCGGGTCGTCAACGACCTCGTGCACCTCCTCGCCGAGCTGCTCGAGAACGCCACCTCGTTCTCCTCCCCGCAGACCAAGGTCAAGGTCACCGGTCACGCGCTGCCCGACGGCCGCGTCCTGATCGAGATCCACGACACCGGTATCGGCCTCTCCCCCGAGGACCTCGCCGCGATCAACGAGCGGCTCGCCTCGCCGCCCACCGTGGACGTGTCGGTCTCCCGGCGCATGGGTCTGTTCGTGGTCGGCCGGCTGTCCCAGCGGCACGGCATCCGCATCCAGCTGCGGCCCTCCGACTCCGGTGGCACGACCGCGCTGGTCATGCTGCCCGTGGACGTCGCCCAGGGCGGCAAGAAGCCGCAGCCCAAGCCCGGCCAGGGCAGCGTCGCGGGCGGCCCCGCCGCCGCGCAGGCCGCCGCGGGCGTCGCCGCCGCGCGTCGCCAGAACAGCTCGCAGAACGGTGCGCAGGGCGGCGCCCTCGGCTCCGGCCCCGGCGCCGGCGGCCGTCTCGCCGCCGGTCAGGGTCCCCGGGCCGCGCTGCCCGGCCGTGACGGCGGTGGCCGTCCCGGTGGTCAGCCGCCGCGCGGGCCGCAGCAGCCTCCGGCCTCCCCGCAGCAGGGCCGGCCGGCTCCGGCCGGCGCGGGTGCCGGCTTCGGCGGTCAGACGCCGGGTGCGCCGCAGGGTCTCCAGACGGCCGGCACGGCCTCCCAGGGCGTGGACATGTTCGGCGGACGTCCGACGCAGCCGCGCGCCGACAAGAGCGAGCAGGGCGGTCGCGGCCGGCAGCCGCAGCTGCCGCCGCGCGGCGGTCCGCGCGCCGAACTGCCGGGCGGCAACCCGCAGCCGCGGGTGACCAGCTGGGGCGACGAGAACGCCCAGCCGCCGGTCCCGCGCAGCCCGCTGGACGCCCCGCGCGGTCACGAGGAGCCGGACGTCGCCCAGACGTCGCGCCTGCCGCGCTTCGACGACCGGCAGGGCCCCGGCGCCACCGCCGAGATACCCGCGGTCCCGCGCAACGACGACCGCCAGAGCCCGGCGGGCCCCGCCGACTTCGGCCGCCCCGTCGCGAACGGTCTGCACAGCACGGGCCAGTTCCCGGCCATGGGCAACCAGGCGGGCCCGGGCGGACGGCAGGACACCGGCCAGTTCCAGCGTCCGGGCACGACCGGCCGCCAGGACCCGGGCCAGTTCCAGCGCCCCGGTACCAGCGCCCCGCAGGACGAGAACGGCTTCACCCGGTCCGACGTCTTCGGCACCACGGGCGGCCAGAACGGCTCTGCGGCCCCGAACCAGTTCGCCCCGCAGGCGTACGACAACGGCTCCACCGGCCAGTACGCCGCCCCCGGCTACGACGGCTCCTCGACCGGTCAGCACTCGCTGCCCGGCCGCCAGGACCCCTCGTCCACCGGCCAGTTCGCCGCTCCGCAGTCGGGTGGCTACGGCACCCCGGCGCAGCCGACCGGCCCGCAGCGCGCCGTCGGGCGTCCGGAGCCGGAGGCACTGCCGCCGGCCTCGGGTCCCGGTGACGGGCGCACCCCGCTCTACGACACGCTGGAGACCAACTGGTTCCACGGTCAGCAGGCGGCCGGTGCGGCCCAGGCTCCGCAGCAACAGCAGCACCAGGAGCCGCAGGCTCCGGCTGCCCCCCAGCGTCCCGCAGCCAATGCCTCCTGGCGCACCTCGCCGAACGACGAACTCGTCCGGCAGGCCGAGCGGGTCAGGCAGCCGGCCGCGGGCGGCGTCACCACATCCGGCCTGCCGCGCCGGGTGCCCAGGGCGAACCTCGTCCCGGGCACGGCTCAGCAGCAACAGCACCAGCCCGGTCCGCAGGTCTCGCGTGCGCCTGACGACGTACGCGGACGGCTGACCAATCTCCGTCGGGGCATCGCGCAGGGTCGTCAGGCCGGCAACGGTCAGACCGGCAGTTTCCCGAGCCCCACTCACCAGCAGGAGCGTTAGTTGAGTCAGATGAGCCAGGCGGCACAGAACCTGAACTGGTTGATCACCAACTTCGTGGACAACACCCCTGGGGTGTCCCACACCGTTGTCGTGTCCGCCGACGGGCTCCTGCTCGCGATGTCCGAGGGCTTCCCGCGCGACCGGGCCGACCAGTTGGCCGCCGTCGCGTCGGGGCTGACCTCGCTGACGGCCGGCGCCTCCCGGATCTTCGAAGGCGGCAGCGTCGCGCAGACCGTCGTCGAGATGGAACGAGGGTTCCTCTTCCTCATGTCCGTCTCGGACGGCTCGTCGCTCGCCGTTCTCGCACACCCCGAGTGCGACATCGGCCTCGTCGGCTACGAGATGACGCTGCTTGTCGACCGCGCGGGCGCGGTCCTCACGCCCGACCTGCGCGCCGAACTCCAGGGCAGTCTGCTCCACTGACCCGCCCCAGCACTACCCACCTCACGAAATCACCGTCCGGCCGACACAATCCCCCCACCGGCCTCGACGGACGGCACGACTGACCGCGAATGCTGTCCCGCCCGGAGGATCCATGACCCCGCCCACCGCCCATCATGATCCGTACGCGGAGCCGTACGGGGATGAGGGCGACCAGCCGCTGGTGCGTCCGTACGCGATGACCGGCGGTCGGACGCGGCCGCGCTATCAGCTCGCCATCGAGGCGCTGATCAGCACCACGGCCGACCCGGCAGCGCTCATGGGGCTGCTCCCGGAGCACCAGCGCATCTGCCATCTGTGCCGTGAGGTGAAGTCGGTCGCGGAGGTCTCGGCTCTCCTGGCCATGCCGCTGGGAGTGGCGCGGATCCTGGTCGCGGACCTCGCCGAGGCCGGACTGGTGGCCATCCACCAGCCGGGCGGCGACGAGAACAACGGCGGCGCTCCGGACGTGACGCTGCTCGAAAGGGTGCTCAGTGGACTTCGCAAGCTCTGACGGAGGGCGGGCCACCACCTCCGCGAAGATCGTGGTGGCGGGTGGCTTCGGCGTGGGGAAGACCACGTTCGTGGGCGCCGTCTCCGAGATCAACCCGCTGCGCACGGAGGCCGTCATGACGTCCGCGAGCGCGGGCATCGACGACCTCACCCACACCGGGGACAAGACCACCACCACGGTGGCCATGGACTTCGGCCGTATCACGCTCGACCAGGACCTGATCCTGTACCTGTTCGGTACGCCGGGCCAGGACCGGTTCTGGTTCATGTGGGACGACCTGGTGCGCGGCGCCATCGGCGCGATCGTGCTGGTGGACACCCGCCGTCTCGCCGACTGCTTCCCGGCGGTCGACTACTTCGAGAACAGCGGCCTGCCGTTCGTCGTCGCCCTCAACGGCTTCGACGGCTCGCAGCCCTACCAGCCGGAGGAGGTGCGCGAGGCGCTCCAGATCGGGCCGGACACCCCGATCATCACGACGGACGCCCGCCACCGCTCGGACGCCAAGAGTGCGCTGATCACGCTGGTTGAGCACGCGCTCATGGCACGACTGCGGTAACTTTCAAACACCCCATGCCGTACGGCAGTTGTCGTAGACGCTCTGGAGCCGACTGTGGCCTTTGACACGGTCGGCTCCGGCGTTCATAACGTTTCGGCAGTGGAATCCACAGGCACCGCCACGCGTCGCGGTCGCTCGGTGTCGCTGTGCGCACAAAAGCCCCGCCTTTTGGCGGGGCTCGTTCTGTTTGACCGTTTTATCTGGGGCTTACATCACATCGAACCAGCGCTTTCCCATGTTTGGAAGAGCGTTGGTCGTCGTGCTGGAATGCCTGAACTGCCCAATAGTCAATGACGTACTCATGGTCGATGGCTGACCGGGCTCTGAGACACTGCGGCACGACGAAGGTGCCGACCGCCGAGAGGTTGTTGGTCGAGTGAGGCGAAGCAAGCAAAGTCCCGAGCCGGCGGCCCGGGGCAACTTCACCCCGCCGCCGCGCGGAGCGGCGCCCGCCCCCGTGCCCGGTTCGGAGCCGGCGTCCGCACCCGCGAAGAGCGGCGGCCGTCTCTCCCCCCGGAACTGGCGGGTGCCCACCCGGCTGAACGCGATCCTGCTCATACCCGTGGTGGTCGGCCTGGTCATGGGCGGCTTCCAGGTGAAGAACTCGATCGACACCTGGCAGGAGGCCCGCGACGCCGAGAAGACGGCGAAGATCGTGGCCGCCGCCGGCGAGTACGCCGAGGCCCTGCTCAACGAGCGGGACATCAGCGCGCAGCCGCTGCTCCAGTCCAAGAAGGACGACTCGAACGTCAAGGCGGCCCGCGCCACCACCGACGCCAAGGCCACCGCCTTCCACGACGAGGTCGTCGGGATGCCGGACAAGGAAGGCCTCAAGCGTCGTCTGAAGCTGGTCGAGGAGGCCGAGCCGACGCTGGCGAAGATCCGCGCGGCCGCCTACACCAAGGCCCTGGACCCGGTG
Source organism: Streptomyces sp. 3330 (assembly GCF_031456635.1). Taxonomy (NCBI): domain Bacteria; kingdom Bacillati; phylum Actinomycetota; class Actinomycetes; order Kitasatosporales; family Streptomycetaceae; genus Streptomyces; species Streptomyces sp. 3330. The sequence continues at coordinate 128,241 of NZ_JAVDVA010000012.1, read as the reverse complement.
AAGACCGAAGAGGGCTACGTCGCGGTCGAGCACCTGCTGATGGAGTTCTCCAACGAACTCGGCCTCGGCACCGGCAACATCACCGCCTACGGCCGCACCGTCTACGCGGTCGCCCTGGCCAAGGGCGCCGAGTCCCTCCAGCGCGCCATCGGCATGCACCTGCTGGTCCGGCCCAGCCCCGACGAGACGGTCTACCGGCAGCAGCTCACCGCCTTCACCTCGTACGCCTACCTCGAGGGCATCGCCCAGCAGGAGTACGTCTCCGGTGGCACCACCGAGGACGCCGCGCGGCTCACCGAGGTCATGAAGGAGAAGGCCGAGGAGGGCGCCAAGCAGGTCGCCGAGGCCAAGGACAAGGCCGACGCCGCGGGTGAGGACTTCACCGCGCCGCCGACCATGGACAAGATGATCCAGGCGATCAGCAGCGGGCGCTCCCCGTCCCAGCTCGCCGAGCAGGGCATCACCGCCGACGCGTGGATGACCGCCGCGACGCTGAAGTTCGAGGGCTACAGCCAGGTCGAGAGCGAGCTCATCGACCGCGCGGTCACCGACGCCGGTGAGATCGCGTCCGACGCCCAGCGCGACGCCATCGTCAACGGCGCCATCGTCATCATCGCCCTGCTCGCCGCGTTCATCGTCGCCAGTCTCATGGCCCGCCAGATGAGCCAGGCCATGCGCCAGCTGCGCAACGCCGCCTTCGGCATCGCCGAGCAGCGCCTGCCGATGCTGGTCGACCAGCTCTCGCGCACCGACCCGGGCCGGGTGGACACCCGCGTCCAGCCGATCCCCATCAACACCAGGGACGAGATCGGCGAAGTCGCCCGCGCCTTCGACCAGGTCCACCGCGAGGCCGTCCGGCTCGCCGCCGAGCAGGCTCTGCTCCGGGGCAACATCAACGCGATCTTCACCAACCTGTCGCGCCGCAACCAGTCCCTGATCGAGGGCCAGCTGACCCTGATCACCGACCTGGAGAACAACGAGGCCGACCCGGACCAGCTGGAGAACCTCTTCCGCCTGGACCACCTCGCCACCCGTATGCGCCGCAACGGCGAGAACCTCCTGGTCCTCGCCGGCGAGGAGCCCGGCCGCCGCTGGGACCAGCCGGTCCCGCTGGTCGACGTGCTGCGCGCCGCTTCCTCCGAGGTGGAGCAGTACGAGCGCATCGAGCTGTCCGGCGTACCCGAGGCCGAGATCCACGGCCGTGCCGTGACCGACCTCGTGCACCTGCTCGCCGAGCTCCTGGAGAACGCCACGACGTTCTCCTCGCCGCAGACCAAGGTCCGGGTGACCGCCACCCGTCTCCCCGACGGCCGCGTCATGATCGAGATCCACGACAAGGGCATCGGCCTCACCGCCGAGGACTTCGCGGATATCAACCACAAGCTGGCCAACCCGCCGACCGTGGACGCCGCGATCTCGCAGCGCATGGGCCTGTTCGTGGTCGGCCGGCTGTCCGACCGGCACGGCATCCGCGTCCAGCTGCGCCCCTCGGGCGAGCAGGCCGGCACCACCTCGCTGGTCATGCTGCCCGACGCCATCACCCACGGTGGCGGTGGCGAGCAGCAGCCGCGCGACGAGTTCACGGTCTCGCAGATCATCCCGGAGCAGAACTACGGCGGCGCCGGCGAGGACTTCAACAACGGTCTGCCGATGCGCACCGCCGCGGAGCTCGGCTTCGACGACAGCCAGTACGAGGTTCCCGACGACATCCGCGACCTGGACCCGGTGGGCCGCTCGCTGATGCGCGAGGAGCGCCGTGCGGCCCTGGAGAACCAGCCGGGCCAGCCGACCGGGCAGCAGGGCGCCGAGGGCTTCGACGCGTCCCGTCAGCAGCAGTCGTACGACGCCGGGCAGAACGGCTACGACCCCGCTCAGCAGGGCGCCGGGGCCGGCTACGACAACGGTGCGAACGGGTACGCCGACCAGCAGGCGGGGTTCGACCAGCAGACGCCGTACGAGGAGCAGCAGCGTCCGGCGTACGACGACCAGTACTTCGCGCCGAACGGCGGCATGCCGCAGGGCGAGTCCTTCTCCGGCAACGGCGGCCTCCCGCAGAACGACGGATTCGCGTCGAACGGCGGCTACCCCGACCCCGCGTATGCGGAGTCCGGCCAGGAGGAGCGGCCGGCGGCCCCCGCCGCCGCGTCCGAGGGCTTCCAGCCGTACCAGGAGCAGCAGTCCTACCAGGACGACTGGCCCCAGCAGAACGGCCACACCAACGGATACCAGAACGGCTACCCGGACCAGTACGCTCCGGAAGCGGAATCCGCGCAGGCCGCTGACGCGGGTGAGCAGAACCGCGTAGGCTTCGAACGTCCGGGACCGTCCTCCTCCGCCTCCCACGCGCTGACCGACGCCGGTCTCCCCCGCCGAGGCTCCGCCGCGAGCGGTGCGAACGGCTCCCGGCCCGCGAAGCAGGAGCCGGCCTCCTCCCCCGCGGAGAGCAACGGCGGCGGCGACATCTGGCGCTCGGCCAACGACGAGCGCTGGCAGCAGGCCTCCGCTCTGAAGAAGCCCAAGGCGGGCGGGGTCACCTCCTCCGGCCTGCCGCGGCGGGTGCCCAAGGCCAATCTGATCGAGGGCGCCGCCGAGAGCACCCCCCAGGGAGGCCCGCAGGTCTCCCGCGCCCCGGAGGACGTCCGAGGCAGGTTGAGCAACCTGCGTCGGGGCGTCCAGCGCGGACGCAACGCAGGAAGCAGTGAAACGAACGGCCAGGGCCTCGGTCCTGACAGCACCTACAACCAGGAGCGTTAGTGTGAGCCCGATGAGCCAGGCGGCACAGAACCTGAACTGGGTGATCACCAACTTCGTGGACAACACCCCGGGGGTGTCCCACACCGTGGTGGTCTCCGCCGACGGACTCCTTCTGGCGATGTCCGAAGGCTTCCCCCGCGACCGGGCCGACCAGCTCGCGGCCGTCGCCTCCGGTCTGACGTCCCTGACGGCAGGCGCCTCCCGGATCTTCGAGGGAGGCAGCGTGAACCAGACGGTTGTGGAGATGGAGCGGGGATTCCTCTTCCTCATGTCCATCTCCGACGGTTCCTCCCTCGCGGTTCTCGCGCATCCCGAGGCGGACATCGGCCTCATTGGGTACGAGATGGCCCTTCTGGTGGACCGCGCGGGTTCCGTCCTGACCCCTGACCTTCGTGCGGAGCTCCAAGGGAGCCTTCTCAACTAACAAACGAACGGTGCGATTTGGCGTCCCGAGGCCGTAGGGTTTCGGGACGCGGCTTCCACGTGATGGGTGCCAGGCACATCGGAGGAGGAGAGAGAGTGGCAACACCCCCAGGCGGATCGAATTCGGGCAACTGGTCGTACGGCCCTGCCCAGGGCCAGGGCGACGGTTCCCAGAACCCGAACCGTTACAACTTCCCCTCCGCGCCCAGCCAGCAGCGGCCGTACACCCCGCAGGGCCCGCAGGGTCCCGGGCCGTCACCGTACGACCAGCCGTCGGCCCCGCGCATCCAGCCCGTACAGCCGCATCGCCGCACCCCGGAGCCGGCGCCCGCGGGGGCGTCGAACAACCCGCTGGTGCGTCCGTACGCCATGACAGGCGGCCGGACCCGCCCGCGTTACCAGCTCGCCATCGAGGCGCTGGTGCACACCACTGCGCAGCCGCACCAGATGCAGGGCCAGCTGCCCGAGCATCAGCGGATCTGCAACCTCTGCCGAGAGATCAAGTCGGTCGCCGAGATCTCGGCGCTGCTGACCATCCCTCTCGGCGTGGCCAGGATCCTCGTCGCCGACTTGGCGGAGGCGGGACTGGTCGCCATCCATCAGCCCGGCGGCGACGAGAGCGCCGGCGGCCAGCCAGACGTGACACTGCTCGAAAGGGTGCTCAGTGGACTTCGCAAGCTCTAGCGGGGGTCCGTCCCGCTCCACCACTTCCGCGAAGATCGTGGTGGCGGGCGGCTTCGGCGTGGGCAAGACCACGTTCGTCGGGGCTGTCTCGGAGATCAACCCGCTGCGCACCGAGGCCGTCATGACGTCCGCGTCGGCGGGGATCGACGACCTCACCCACACCGGGGACAAGACGACCACCACGGTCGCCATGGACTTCGGCCGTATCACCCTGGACCAGGACCTGATCCTGTACCTGTTCGGTACGCCGGGCCAGGACCGGTTCTGGTTCATGTGGGACGACCTGGTGCGCGGCGCCATCGGCGCGATCGTGCTGGTGGACACCCGCCGTCTCGCCGACTGCTTCCCGGCGGTCGACTACTTCGAGAACAGCGGACTGCCGTTCGTCGTCGCCCTCAACGGCTTCGACGGCTCGCAGCCCTACCAGCCGGACGAGGTCCGCGAGGCCCTGCAGATCGGTCCCGACACCCCCATCATCACGACGGACGCCCGCCACCGCGCGGACGCCAAGAGCGCGCTGATCACGCTCGTGGAGCACGCGTTGATGGCCCGCCTCCGGTAGCACCTGCCGCAGCCGGCCGAAAGGCCCCCTCCGCCGGAGGGGGCCTTCGCCGTTCCCGGGGACCGCCGGGCCGGCCCGGGAACGGCGTGCACGGGGTGGCCGGGCGGTGGCCCGGTGACGGAACGGCGGCACGAGGGCGGCACGGCAACGAGGAAGGGCCCCTCTCCGGTGGGAGAGGGGCCCTTCCTCGCGTCTACGGGTCAGTGCCAGCTGTGCGGGGCGCGGAAGCCGCCCTCGCGCTCCAGGCGGCGCCAGCCGGCCTTGGGGCGGCCTCGGTGGGTCTCGACGGGGGACGGCTGGGCGGCCGCACGGGCCAGGAGGACCGCCGCGATGGCGGCGACTTCCTCGGGCTCGGCGTGGCCCTTCTCGACGCGGATGTCGGGTGCGTTCATGGGTGCAAGTCTCCGTGGATGAGGTTTCCGCAGGGGATCCGGTGGGTTACCCGTCGGATCTGCCGGGTTACTGCGGGGGGTTGCCGTGCTTGCGCGAGGGCAGGTCCGCGTGCTTCGACTGGAGCATGGCCAGCGACTTGATGAGGACCTCGCGGGTCTCGGCGGGGTCGATGACGTCGTCGACCAGGCCGCGTTCCGCCGCATAGTACGGGTGCATCAGCTCGGACTTGTACTCCTTGACCATGCGGGCCCGCATGGCCTCGGGGTCCTCGGCCTCGGCGATCTGGCGCCGGAAGATGACGTTGGCGGCACCTTCGGCGCCCATCACGGCGATCTCGTTCGTCGGCCAGGCGTAGGTGAGGTCGGCGCCGATGGACTGGCTGTCCATGACGATGTAGGCACCTCCGTAGGCCTTGCGCAGGATCAGGGAGATCCGCGGCACGGTGGCGTTGCAGTAGGCGTAGAGCAGCTTCGCTCCGTGCCGGATGATCCCGCCGTGCTCCTGGTCGACGCCCGGGAGGAATCCGGGAACGTCCAGGAACGTGACGATCGGGATATTGAAAGCGTCACACATCTGGACAAAGCGTGCAGCTTTTTCCGACGCCTCGATGTCCAGGACACCGGCGAGGGCCTGCGGCTGGTTGGCCACGATGCCGACGACCTGGCCGTCGAGCCGGGCCAGCGCGCAGATGATGTTGCGGGCCCAGCGCTCGTGGATCTCCACGTACTCGCCGTCGTCGACGATCTCCTCGATGACCTTGGTCATGTCGTACGGACGGTTGCCGTCCGCCGGGACCAGGTCGAGCAGGACGTCGCCGCGGCGGTCGGCCGGGTCGGTGCACTCGTGGCGCGGGGGGTTCTCGCGGTTGTTCTGCGGGAGCAGCGAGAGGAGGTAGCGCACCTCCGCGATGCAGGTCTCCTCGTCGTCGTACGCGAAATGGCAGACGCCGGAGGTCTCGGCGTGCACGTCAGCGCCGCCGAGGCCGTTCTGGCTGATCTCCTCGCCGGTGACGGCCTTGACCACGTCCGGCCCGGTGATGAACATCTGCGAGGTCTCGCGGACCATGAAGACGAAGTCGGTGAGGGCGGGGCTGTAGGCCGCGCCGCCCGCGCAGGGGCCCAGCATGACCGAGATCTGCGGGATCACCCCGCTCGCCCGGGTGTTGCGCTGGAAGATGCCGCCGTAGCCGGCGAGGGCGGAGACGCCCTCCTGGATACGGGCGCCGGCGCCGTCGTTGAGCGAGACCAGCGGGGCGCCGGCCGCGATGGCCATGTCCATGATCTTGTGGATCTTGGTGGCGTGGGCCTCGCCCAGCGCGCCGCCGAAGATGCGGAAGTCGTGGGCGTAGACGAAGACCGTGCGGCCCTCCACCGTGCCCCAGCCGGTGATCACACCGTCGGTGAACGGCTTCTTGGCCTCCAGGCCGAACCCGGTCGCCCGGTGCCGGCGCAGCTGCTCGACCTCCTGGAAGGACCCCGGGTCGAGGAGCAGCTCGATCCGCTCCCGGGCGGTCAGCTTGCCCTTGGCGTGCTGCGCCTGGGTCGCCTTCTCGCTCGGGCCGGCCAGCGCCTGGGCACGGATCTCGTGCAGCTCGGCCACGCGGCCGCGCGCATCCGTGGGCTCCGAAGGCTCTGCGGTCTGCTCGCCCGTCGTCTCTTCCAAAACGGTCATGTAGTGACCTTACGAAGCCCACCAAGGAAAGAGGGACGTCGACTCCGTACAGTCTCCGGCGCGTTTTCCTGGTACCCCTGAACAGAACCGGGCCGCCATGCAGCCGTTCCGACTGCTCAGAGGGGCCGGGGCTTGTAGGGGTCGCACAAACCCCGAGGTTGAGACCCGCCTCACATTCCGGGCCCGCACTTGCCCTCGCCGGAGTGAAACAGAGCGTCCGGACGGCGGCTCGGGTCCGCCTGGCCACCGAGGGAACCGCGCCCGCACGACATCGGCCGACATCGATCGGCCGAAGATGTTGAACATTGAACGGAATAGGTCTACGGTCGTTCCTGTTGACCTCGTTGAAGATTAAACATCATAGATCTTCCCGTCCCCAAGGAGCACGTCATGGGCATCTTCGGCCGCAAGACCACCGACGAGACCGCCACCGCCGTCGCCACGGCGAACCCCGAGACGGCCGCCCTCACCGGCGACTACACGATCGACCCCGCCCACTCGACGTTCGGCTTCGTGGCGCGCCACGCGATGGTCACGAACGTCAAGGGCAAGTTCAACGACTTCACCGGCTCGCTGCACCTGGACGGCACCGACCCGTCGAAGTCCAGCGCCACCATCGACGTCACGATGGACAGCATCGACACCGGGTCCGCCGACCGCGACGGCCACCTGAAGACCGCCGACTTCTTCAAGACCGACGAGTTCCCGACGATGACCTTCCGCTCCACCTCGGCGGAGGCGCTCGGCGGCGACGACTACCGGATCACCGGCGACCTGACCATCCTCGGCGTCACCAAGCCGCTCAGCATCGACCTGGAGTTCAACGGCGCGGCCAAGGACCCGTTCGGCAACGAGCGCGTCGGCTTCGAGGGCAAGGCCGAGATCCTGCGCTCGGCGTGGGGCCTGACCTGGAACGCGGCGCTGGAGACCGGCGGCGTCCTGGTCTCCGACAAGATCAAGCTGAACTTCGACATCTCGGCGATCAAGAACGCGTAAGCCCTCGGCTGAATACGGTGGAAAACGGCGAATAGGGGTCGGAAGCGAAGAGCTCCCGGCCCCTTTCCGTGTTCCGTGTCACAGTCGCGAGACATGAGCACCAGGACCGGACCCCAGCACTATCCCGGCGCCAACCGAGACCACTGGTACCAGGACGACTTCGGCGGAGACCGCATGGAGGTCAACGTCGTCGTCCTGCACACCACCGAAGGGCGTTCCCTGCCCGACTACCAGGGCGGCTCCGCGGCGCCCAACCTGACGGCCGTGCCCGACTTCGCCGCCAGGAAGCTGAAGTGGTACCAGCATTTCGAGATCGACGTCTCCTCGCGCGCGCTGGTCAACAAGCGCGGCGGCGTCGAGACGAACACGCTGAACGTCTGCCAGGCGGAGCTCGTCGGCACCTGCGACCCCGACCTGCACGCCAAGTGGAAGGCCCGCGGCCAGGCCCACGTCTACTGGCCGAAGGCGCCGGAGTGGGCCCTGCGCGCCGTCGCCCAGTACCTGGCGTGGATGCACATCCACCACCATGTCCCCCTGCGGGGACCGGCGCTCTGGCCCGCCTACCCGAAGTCCGCCGGCAATGGGGGCGGTCAGCGGATGAGCGGGGACCGGTGGAACGCCTTCAAGGGGGTGTGCGGGCACATGCACGTGCCCGAGAACACGCACGGGGATCCGGGGGCGCTCGACTTCGAGGGGCTGCTCGGCTTCGCGAAGGCGGCGGTCCAGGACTGACACCCGCAGACGGCGTACTGGCGGCCGGCTGCGCCCCGGCGAGCGCGGCCGCCAGTCGGACGGGCGGGGCCGTCGGTGGGGCGGTGGCCACAGGTCCGACGAGTGGGCCGTCGGCGGACGGGTGAGGCGGTCCGCGGACGGGTGGGGCCGTCGGTGGGCCGACGGAGGCGTCCGTGGACGGATGTGACTGAATCAGCCCCCTTGTGTGAGGGCTTGCGGCGTTCTCATAATCCAGCAACAGATTTGACCTGACCATGCCAGCGCATGGACCTTTCTTTGCGGTGCGCACCTTGTGTTGACATGCTCGCGTCAAGCCAACCCCCCACGGAAGGCAGCACCTTGAAGAAGCTCCTCACCGCGCTCAAGAGATGTGCGGCCGTCGGCGCGGCCGCCCTCGCGATCGCCAGCCTTCAGCCCCTCTCGTCCGCCCAGGCCGCCCCCTCCCCGGTCGTGGGCGGCACCCGTGCCGCGCAGGGCGAGTTCCCGTTCATGGTCCGGCTCTCGATGGGCTGCGGCGGGGCGCTCTACACCCAGCAGATCGTGCTCACGGCCGCGCACTGCGTCAGCGGGACCGGCGCCAACACCAGCATCACCGCCACCGCCGGCGTCGTGGACCTGCAGTCCACCACCGGCCGGGTCCAGGTCAAGTCGACCTACGTGTACCGGGCCCCCGGCTACAACGGCAACGGCAAGGACTGGGCGCTCATCAAGCTCGCCTCGCCCATCACCACCCAGTCCACCCTGAAGATCGCCACCACCACGCAGTACAACACCGGCACCTTCACCATCGCCGGCTGGGGCTCGGCCACCGAGGGCGGCGCCCAGCAGCGCTACCTGCTCAAGGCCACCGTGCCGTTCGTGAGTGACGCGACCTGTCGGACGTACAGCGGCTACAGCGGCCTCGTCGCCAGTGACGAGATCTGCGCCGGATACGCGGCCGGCGGCACCGACACCTGCCAGGGCGACTCGGGCGGCCCGATGTTCCGCCGGGACTCCGCCAACGCCTGGATCCAGGTCGGCATCGTGAGCTGGGGCATCGGCTGCGCCCGGGCCAACGCCCCCGGCGTCTACTCCGAGGTCTCCACCTTCGCCTCGGCGATCGCCGCCGCGGCGGCCTCGCTCTGACGCCGCACGGCCCCACGGGCTGAGCGGCGGCAGTCGTACGACGTACGCCACGGTCCCGGCGCCGTCCCGGGCCGGGACCGTGGCGAGCCGGACGCAGGTCCGCACGGCCGGGGCCGGCCGAGCGCCGCTCCGGAAACCGGCCTCAGAAGCCGCCGCCGAAGTCGCCTCCACCGCCTCCGCCGAAGTCCCCTCCCCCGCCGAAGTCCCCTCCCCCGAAGCCGCCGAAGTCGCCGGGGTCGAAGTCGGCGCCGGAGACGTCGCCGCCCTCGTAGCCGCCGCCGAAATCGCCGTAGCCGCTGCCGTAGTCGGAGGCGTAGGACGGGGCGGCCATGATGCCGCCGAGCATGGTGCCGACGAGGAGGCCGGGCAGGATGCCGCCGCCGAAATAGCCGCCCGCCCAGGGGCCGTAGGCGGGGCCGGCCTCCCAGTACGGGCGGCGGCCGTAGTCGCTGTCGACCTCGCGGATCACCGGGTCTCGGCCGTCGGCCAGCCGGGTCGCGTCCGCCGCGCAGACCGGGACCTCACGGGTGGCCCCGCCGGGCGGCGTCCAGGTGGCGTCGGTGACCGAGGGACCGTGGCGGGGGTCGAAGAAGCAGGGCGGGCGGCGTTCGGGCAACGGCTCTCCCGCGCGGCGGGCGGCCAGCCGGGCCAATGAGAAGCGGCCGTCCTCCAGCGCCTGGGTGACGGCGCGGACGTCCTCGGGCCGCGTCGCCGCCGCCATGAACGACTTCGCCTGCTCGTAGGCGTCCAGGGCGCGTGCGTAGTCGGCCCGCATGGAATCGTCGGCGCCGGGCTCCGACGGGTGGAAGTCCAGCCGGTCGAGCTCCTCGCCGAAGGCCGTGATGTCCTCGTCCACGACGACCCGCAGCCGCTCGAGGGCGGCCTGCTGCTCCGCCGCGTGCCGCCGGCGGTTGCGCCGCACCAGGGTGTAGGCGCCCGCGCCGCCCGCCACCAGCACCACGCCCGCCGTGATCAGCGCGGTGGAGGAGATCCCGTCGCCGCCGCCCGAGGAGCTCCAGCTCTTCGGCGCCGAGCCGCCCATGTTCGCCAGGGCGCGGTCAGTGAAGTCGGTCAGCTGGGTCCTGGCGTCGTCCTCGCCCTGGACGCCAGCGACCAGATTGCGGACGGCCGTGCGGGACATGACCGAGGAGTCGGCGCGGGCGTCGAATCGGTCACCGAGGCGGACGGCGTACAGGCCGGTCACGCCGGTGGCGGTGCGCAGGTCCGTGAAGAGGTCCGCCGTGGGGTAGTCGGCGGGCAGGACGGCGATGAACAGGGGTTTGTCGGCGCCCTCGATGTCCTGCCGGAGGATGCGCGCCTCCGCCCCGGAGAGCTGGCCGCTCGCCGCCGGATCGACGTAGACCGGGCTCTCGCGCAGGGACGCGGCGATCGCCGAGACGCTCGTGACCGCGGCGGCGCGCGGGGCGCCCGCCGTCAGGACCGCCAGAGCGGTCAGGACGGCGAGCGCCAGTGCGAGCAGCGGTCCGGCGGAGCTTCGGGTCGGGAGAGCGACCTGCATACTTCGAAGCTACCCGAAAGCCGTCGAAAGCGGCCCTTTCGGTCGACCGGGAGCGACCGGGAACGGAGGGGCTAGGACGCCGCGCGGTACGCCGCCGTCAGTCGTTCCACCGCCTTTCCGTACCGGCCGGTCAGCAGCAGGTGGTCCGCTTCGGCGAAGGGCTTCGCGACGGCCGCCGTCATGGCCTGGCCCACCTTCTGCTGCACGAGGAGCCGGGCCTTGCGGACCAGCGCGCGTCCCACCGCGTCGGCGCCGGTGCGTTCGGCCACCGCGGCCGCGGCCCCCAGTCCCTTCAGGGTCGCCGCGCCGCCCTCCGGCACCCGGGTGAGCGTGGTCAGACCCCAGCCGTAGGGGAACTGCGGGTCGTACGCCGTGTCACCGACGTTGATCGGCAGCTGGGCCTCGGACTTCGGCCAGGTCACCGGAAGCTGTCCGGTGAAGGGCCGCCTGCCGTACAGGACGTCGGCCACGCCGTCGCCCTCGGTGCCCGGCAGCCAGGAGGCCACCAGCGCGTCGATGCCGGCGAGCCGGTCGCCGATCAGCTGGGGCCGCCCGGAGACGATCAGCACCGCGCACCGCATCGCGGCGCACACCTTGTCCACGGCCGCCCGGTCGGCGGCCGTCAACTCCAGGTCGTGGCCGTTGCCCACGTCGCCGACGCCCTCGGCGTACGGGGTCTCGCCCACGACCACGACCCCCACGTCGTACCCGTCCGTCGACGCCGAGGCGTCCTTGGAGTAGGTGACGTCGCCGCCGGCCTTCCGCATCCCCTCCAGGATCGTCGTGCCCGGCGTGATGTCGCCGGAGGCGCCCTGCCACGTGAGGGTCCAGCCGCCGGTCTGGTTGCCGATGTCGTCGGCGTCGGAGCCGGCGACGTACACCTTCTGGCTCTTCTTCAGCGGCAGGACCCCGCCGGCGTTCTTCAGCAGCACCTGGGACGCGGCGGCCGCCTGGCGGGCGACGGCCCGGTGCCCGGCGGAGCCGATCCGGGACGCGCCGCTCGTGTCCGCGTACGGCTTCTCGAAGAGTCCCAGCGCGAACTTCTGGGTGAGGATGCGCGCGACGGCGTCGTCGATCCGCCGCTCGGTGATCCGCCCGGCCCCGGCCTCGTCGATCAGGGCCGCGGTGAACTCCTTGTACGAGTACGGCACCATCATCATGTCGACGCCCGCGTCCACCGCGGCGCGCACCCGGGCGGCGTAGTCGCCGGGGAGCTGGTCGATGGCGTTCCAGTCGCTGATCACGAAGCCGTCGAAGCCCATCCGGCCCTTCAGCACACCGTTGATCATGTCGGCGCGGGCGTGCATCTTCACCGGGCCGCGGCCGTCGCCGAGGATGTCGAGCGACGAGTACGAGGGCATCACCGATCCGACGCCCCGGTCCACTGCCGACCGGTACGGAGCGAGGTGGACGGCCTCCAGCTGCTGCCGGGTGACCTTGGTGACGCCCTGGTCGATGGTGTAGCCGCCGGTGGTGGAGGAGCCGTACGCGGTGCCGCCGTCGCCGACGAAGTGCTTGGCGGTGGCGAGGACCTTGTCGCCGTCCTTCAGGTCCCGGCCGTCGCGGGCGCCTTGCAGGCCCTGGACGACCGTCTCCATGGACTCCACGAGCGCCGGGTCCTCGCCGAAGGACTCGTACGAGCGGCCCCAGCGTTCGTCGCGGGTCACGCACAGGCACGGGGCGAAGTCCCAGGGGACGCCGGTGGCCCGGACCTCGGAGGCGGTCACCGCTCCGGTCTGCTCGGCCAGCCGGGGGTCGCGGGTGGCGCCGATGCCGATGTTGTGGGGCATGACCGTCGCGCCGGCGAGGTTGTTGTGGCCGTGCACCGCGTCCACGCCGTAGATCAGCGGGATCTGGAACCGGGTGGCCTGCGCCCGTAGCTGGTAGCCGTCGATCATCTTCGCCCAGGCGGCGGCGGTGTTGGGCGTCGGCGTGGAGCCGCCGCCGGAGAGCAGCGACCCGAGGTCGTAGGAGGCGATGTCGGCGCCGGTGCCGATCGCGCCCCGCTCGGCCTGGGTCATCTGACCGGCCTTCTCCGCGAGGCTCATCCGTGACAGGAGATCGGCGACGCGCTTCTTCACCGGCACCTTCGGGTCCAGGTACGGCAGTCCGTGCGCGTCGACGACGACCTGCGGGTTCTCGGACGGAGGCTTGGCGCCGGTGACGGTCAGCCGGAGCGGGACGGTCTCGGCGGGCTCGGCCCGCCTGTCCTTGAGCGTGCGGACCGTGACCGTGCGGGTGGTGCCCGAGGGGGTGCCCGCCGGGAAGGTGACGGTGCCGGTGACCGGCGTGTAGTCCTCGCCCGGCTCGGCGGTGCCGGTCGCGGCGGTCTCGTAGGCGACGGTGACGGGATCGCCGAGGGGAGCGGCGCCGGTGGTGGCGACGGTGAGCTCGACGGCGGCCGCCGCGCCCTCCCGGACCGGGTGGACGGCCGCGTCGGTGGTCACGGCGGCGCGCAGCGACTGGTCCGCCCGGCCGTACAGCTCCACGCCGTCCATGGCGAAGTCGCCCTTGACGCCGACGGGGAGGGTGAGGGCGTACCCCCAGGTCCCGGTGAGGCCGAGGACGTGGTCGATGCCGCCGACGGGCTGGTAGTCCGTACGGTAGGTGAAGTCGGTGAACGGGATCTCGACCTGTTTCCAGCCGGTCCAGTCGTCGGTGAAGGAGGTCGTCCAGAGCTCGGACGCCTCTCCGTTCGCGCCGCCGTCCTTGAGCTCGAAAGCGATCTTCCTGCCGTTGTCGCGGCCCTCCCACCAGAACCGGACGCCCCGGTGGGCGGACCAGTCGTGGGCGGGCTCCGCGAACGCGAAGTCGTGGGTGAAGCCGCCGTAGCCGCTGATGTCGTAGGCGCCGGTGAGGACCTTGCCGCCCTCGGGGGCGTCCGTGCGGTCCGTCAGCCGGAGGGCGGGCGGGTCGTCGGTGTCGCCGCCCCAGGTGAAGATGCCCTCGGCGGGCGGGCTCGCGAAGGGGACCTCGCCCTCGAAGCGGTCGACCGGGACGGGGGCGGGGTCGTCGGCGCCGGACGCGCCGGCGGCGGTGGTCATCGGGAGCAGTGCGGCCAGCAGGGCGGCGGAGGCGAGCAGGGCGGTTCTTCGCATGGAACGTCCCTCTACTCTCGTGGTCCACTCATGACTTAGATCACGGCGTGAGTTAACTGGTGGGCCGTGCCGCCGTCAAGACTTCACGCCGGAACTGGTACGGCCGCAACACCCGTCCGGATCAGGGGCGTTGTTCGTTCGACAGATGAACGCGCGACCCCTTGACGCGGCCCGGAAGCCGTCATTTACTCACGCCTCGCACGCCTCCCGTTCCCCCACCTCAGAAGGGCGGCGCTCCATGAGGAGATCCACTCGCGTCCTCCGGCTGCTCCTCGCCGGTCTGCTCACCTCCGCCGGGATCACCGCGGCGGTCGCGCCCGCGCACGCCGCCGGGGAGCAGGTCACGGCCTGGCTCACCACCACGGACGACGCCGGCGGACGGCACGTGGTCCGCGGTCTGCAGGCCCAGCCCGCGTTCGCCTTCCAGTCGGGCGCCGGCGGCGGCGGCGAGAACATCACCGTCGACGAGAACACCGGGTACCAGACCTTCACCGGCGGCGGCGCGTCCTTCACCGACACCGCGGCCTGGCTGATGAACGGCAGCGGCGCGCTGTCCGCGGCGACCCGGGAGGCGACCATGCGCAAGCTGTTCTCGCCGACCGAGGGCATCGGCCTGTCGTTCCTGCGCAACCCGATGGGCGGTTCGGATCTGGCGCGCTTCGGCTACACCTACGACGACGTGCCGGCCGGCCGGACGGACCCCGCGCTGTCGCAGTTCTCGATCGCGCACGACCTGGCGGACGTGGTGCCGCTGACCCGGCGGGCCCGGGAACTGAATCCGGCGCTGACCGTGATGGCGTCGCCGTGGACGGCGCCCGCCTGGATGAAGGACGGCGGGCGGCTCGACGGGGGCTGGCTGAAGGCGGAGAACTACGGGGCCTACGCCTCGTACTTCGTGAAGTACCTCCAGGCGTACCGGGACCAGGGCGTACCGGTGGCGTACGTGACGGCCCAGAACGAACCGACGTGCTGCTCGGGCTACCCGTCGATGAGCTGGAACGCGTCGGGCCTGGCGTACTTCACGAAGAGCGAGCTCCTGCCGAAGCTGGCGGCGGCGGGGCTGTCGACGAAGGTGCTGGCGCACGACTGGAACTGGGACACGTACGACGCCTACGCGGCGCAGACGGTGGACGACGCGGCGGTCCGCTCGCACCCGAACTTCGGCGGGATCGCCTGGCACGGCTACGGCGGGGACGTGGCGAAGCAGACGTCGGTGCACGACCGGTACCCGCAGCTGGACGCCTTCGGCACCGAGCACTCGGGCGGGACGTGGATCGCCGACCAGCAGCGCGAGGACATGCTCAACATCGTGGACTACACCCGCAACTGGGCGAAGTCGGTGACGAAGTGGTCGCTGGCGGTGGACCAGAACCGGGGGCCGCACAACGGGGGCTGCGGGACGTGCGACGGATTGATCACCGTGCACGACGGGGACGGGGCGAGCGGGACCGTCGACTACACGATCGAGTACTACACGATGGGGCATCTGACGAAGTTCGTCCGGCCGGGCGCGCAGCGGATCGCGTCGACGGCGTCGTCGTCGGTGCCGAACGTGGCGTGGCGCAACCCCGACGGCTCCAAGGCGCTGATCGCCTTCAACGACGGGTCGGCCGCGAAGACGGTGACGATCAACTGGGGTGCGCAGCACGCGACGTACTCGCTGCCGGGGAACACGTCGGCGACCTTCACCTGGTCGGGGACGCAGTCGGGCGGCGGCGCCCGGTCGGGGGCCTTCACCGGTCTGGCGGGCAAATGCCTGGACGTGGCCGGTGGTTCGAGCGCCAACGGGACGGCGGTGCAGCTGTACGACTGCAACGGATCTGCGGCCCAGCGGTGGACGGTGCAGACGGACGGCTCCGTCCAGGCACTCGGCAAGTGCCTGGACGTGACCTCGGCGTCGACGGCGGACGGGGCGAAGGTGCAGCTGTACGACTGCAACGGGACCGGGGCTCAGCGGTGGTCGTACGACGCGGCCACCGGTGATGTCGTGAACACCGCGGCGAACAAGTGCCTCGACGTCACGGACAACTCGTCGGCGAACGGGGCACGGGCGCAGATCTGGGCGTGCACGGGCGCCGCCAACCAGAAGTGGCAACTGCGGTAGGTCCGGGCCGTCGGCCGGGTGAGGGGCCTCGGCGGGCCCGAGCGGCTCGCCGAGGACTCCCGCCGGGTGCCGCCTACTCGGCGGGCTCGACCTTGGCCCGCAGCAGCCCGTACGTGTAGGCGTCCTCCAGGGCCTGCCAGGAGGCGGCGATCACGTTCTCCGCGACGCCCACCGTGGACCACTCGCCCGTGCCGTCCGTCGTGGAGATCAGGACGCGGGTCGTGGACTGGGTGCCGTGGACGCCCTCCAGGATGCGGACCTTGTAGTCGACCAGGTCGAGCTTGGCCAGCTGGGGGTAGATCTTCTCCAGCGCCACGCGCAGGGACCGGTCGAGGGCGTTGACCGGGCCGTTGCCCTCCGCCGTCGCGACGATGCGCTCGCCCTTGGCCCACAGCTTGACCGTGGCCTCGTTGGCGTGGGTGCCGTCGGGGCGGTCCTCGACGATGGCCCGCCAGGACTCGACCTCGAAGTACTTCAGCGGCCGGCCCTCGACCTCGGCCCGCAGGAGCAGCTCGAAGGAGGCGTCCGCCGCCTCGTAGGTGTAGCCCTGGAGCTCGCGTTCCTTGACCCGCTCCACCACCCGGCCGACCAGTTCGCGGTCGTCGCCCAGGTCGACGCCGAGCTCCTTGCCCTTGAGCTCGACCGAGGCCCGTCCGGCCATGTCCGACACCAGCATCCGCATGGTGTTGCCGACCTGCTCGGGGTCGATGTGCTGGTAGAGGTCCGGGTCGACCTTGATGGCCGAGGCGTGCAGGCCGGCCTTGTGGGCGAAGGCCGAGACCCCCACGTACGGCTGGTGCGTGGACGGCGTCAGGTTGACGACCTCGGCGATCGCGTGCGAGATGCGGGTCATCTCGCGCAGCCGGCCCTCGGGCAGGACCTTCTTGCCGTACTTCAGCTCCAGGGCCGCGACCACCGGGAACAGGTTCGCGTTGCCGACCCGCTCGCCGTAGCCGTTCGCCGTGCACTGGACGTGCGTCGCGCCCGCGTCCACCGCGGCGAGGGTGTTCGCCACGGCGCAGCCGGTGTCGTCCTGGGCGTGGATGCCGAGCCGGGCGCCGGTGTCGGCGAGGACCGTCGAGACGACCGCCTGGATCTGCGCGGGCAGCATGCCGCCGTTGGTGTCGCAGAGGATGACCACGTCCGCGCCGGCCTCGGCGGCGGCCCGGACGACCGCTTTCGCGTACTCGGGGTTGGCGCGGTAGCCGTCGAAGAAGTGCTCGCAGTCGACGAAGACCCGGCGGCCCTGTTCCTTCAGGAACGACACCGTGTCGCCGACCATCGCCAGGTTCTCGTCCAGCGTCGTGCGCAGGGCCAGCTCGACATGCCGGTCGTGGGACTTCGCGACCAGGGTGATCACCCCGGCCCCCGACTCCAGCAGCGCCCTGACCTGCGGGTCCTCGGCTGCCTTCGCGCCCGCCCGGCGGGTGGCGCCGAAGGCGACCAGCTGGGCGTGCTTGAAGTCGATCTCCTCCTGGGCGCGGGCGAAGAACTCCGTGTCGCGCGGGTTGGCGCCGGGCCAGCCGCCCTCGATGAAGCCCACGCCGAA
Organism: Streptomyces sp. 3330; assembly: GCF_031456635.1. Classification (NCBI taxonomy): domain Bacteria; kingdom Bacillati; phylum Actinomycetota; class Actinomycetes; order Kitasatosporales; family Streptomycetaceae; genus Streptomyces; species Streptomyces sp. 3330. The sequence goes on along the minus strand of NZ_JAVDVA010000012.1, from coordinate 110,631 downwards.
GTCGTCCAGGTGCCGGGCGATGGCCAGCTTGTCGGCGACGGTGAGATTGATGCCCTCACGCTGCGCGCCGTCGCGCAGGGTGGTGTCGAAGACGTGGAACGAGTCGTCGAGTTCGCTGGTTGCGGTCATGGTCTGAAGGCTCCTGTGTCGGATCTCGGTCGTTACCGGAATGACCGGCTCCACCATCCCCCCATGCTCCCTCGCGCTCTCGCTCCCGGCTGTGGGTGGGCCAGAAAAGCGAAAAACCCCTCGCGGGTGCGAGAGGTCTGCGCGCGGGTCGAGGACGACGATGGCCGCTCGTACCTGGTCGTACGGAGCGGTCACTGCGGACCGGCGCGCCTGCTGCCAATAATCATGGCGAACGAGAGCACGGCGGCAGTCTGGCACAGACCGTCCGATTGCTCACCGACTGTCTCAGGATGCGAGCGGTCCGTTCTCGCGGATCACCCGGAACCCCCGGCACGGATCACGCCCGCCGCCACGCAGCCGCGTCCCCGCCCGTCCGTGATCTCACCCGTCCACGAGCAGGCTCTCGGCCAGGAACTCCCGGACGTGTCCGAGGACCTGTTCGCGGCCCGTGCCCCGCAGTCCGATGGCCACGTGGATGGAGAAGCCGTCGAGGAGGGCGCGCAGCCGGGCCGCGAACCGGTCGGGGTCCACGCGCCGGAACTCGCCCCGCGACACCCCTTCCGCCAGCAGGGCGGCCAGGTCGCGGTGCCATGCGCCCTCGATGGCCGCCTGGCGGTCCCGGGCGGCCGCGTCGACGGCGGCGTTCTGCGACCGGTTCCAGACCTCCAGCCAGAGCGTCCAGTGCGGATCGCGGGGGCCGTCGGGGACGTACAGGCCGACGTAGGCGTCGAGGCGCTCACGGGCGGGGGCCGCGCGGGCCAGCAGCCGCGCGCGCTCGGCGCCGAGCCTGCCCTCGCTCCACTCCAGGGTGCGCAGCAGGAGTTCGTCCTTGGAGTGGAAGTAGTAGAGGAGATGGCCGCTGCTCATCCCGACCTCACGGCCGAGCCCCGCCATGGTGAGCTTCTCCAGACCGCGCTCGGCGATCATCTCCATGGCGGCGGCGAGGACGTCCTCGCGGGGCGGTGCGTTCCTGCGTGCCCGTGCCGCTGCGGCCATGGCCGGCTCCCCTTCGTCTCGTCGCCCGGATCTCAGACCCTCGGCTGCTGCTGGGTGATGCAGTGGATGCCACCGCCGCCGGAGAAGATCGTACGGGCGTCCACCAGCGTGACCGTGCGCTCCGGGAACAGCCGGCGGAAGACGCCCGCGGCGAGCTCGTCGCGCGGGTCGTCGAAGCCGCAGAGCACGACGCCGCCGTTGCAGAGGTAGTGGTTGATGTACGAGTAGTCGGCCCAGCGGCCGTCGGCCTCCAGCACGGTCGGGGCGGCGACCTCGACGACCTCCAGTCGGCGGCCCCGCGCGTCGGTCTGCGCCCTCAGCAGTCCGATGACCTCCCTCGTCACCTCGTGGTCGGGGTGGGCCGGGTCGGGCTGGTGGTGGGCGACGACGACTCCCGGGCGGGCGAAGGCGGCGACGATGTCGACATGGCCGAGGGTGCCGAAGCCGTGCGGAGGATAGTCGCCGGTGAGTCCGCGGGGCAGCCAGATCGCCTTGCGGGTGCCGAGCATGGCGTGGATCTCCGCCTCGACCTGCTCCCGCGTCCACCCCGGATTGCGCTCCGGGCCGAGCTGGACCGTCTCCGTCAGCAGGACCGTGCCCTCGCCGTCGACATGGACGGCGCCGCCCTCGTTGACCAGCTTCGAGGCGTACGTCCGCGCGCCCGCGAGGTCCGAGACATGTGCGGCGATCTTCGCGTCGTGCTCCCAGCGGGCCCAGCCCTGGGCGCCCCAGCCGTTGAACGTCCAGTCGACGGCGGCGAGCCGCCCGTCCGCTGCGGTCAGGAAGGTGGGGCCGATGTCCCGCATCCAGGCGTCGTCGAGCTCGCGCTCGACCGTGTCGACGCCCGGGCCGAGGAGGGCGCGGGCGTCCGCCGACTGTCCGGGGCCGCACACCACCGTCACGGGCTCGAAGCGGTGGACCGCGCGGGCGACCGAGGCCCAGGCGGCCCGGGAGGCGGTCAGGTCCTCGGGATCCTCGAACGTGGGGTTGGGGCCCGGCCACGCCATCCAGGTGCGCTCGTGCGGGGCCCATTCGGCGGGCATGCGGAAGCCGTCGGCGGCAGCAGACATCAGGGGTCCTCAGAGGAAGTACAGGCGGTTGAGGGAGACGGACTCGGCCGGCTCGGAGCGCAGCGGTTCGCCGTCGAGGGTGACCAGGCCGGTGCGCTGGTCGACGTCGACCGCGCCGGTACGGGAGTTGCGGAGCAGGTCGGCGGGTCCGATGCCGCGGGTGCCGCGGACGGCGACCCTGCGGCGGCGGGTCGGCATCGAGTCGCCGCCCTGGTCGAGGGCGGCCCGGGCGACGAAAGCGACCGAGATGTCGGCGGGCGTGGCCCCGTACGCCCCGAACTGCGGTCCGAGGACCAGGGGTTCGCAGGTGTCGGTGGCCGCGTTCGGGTCGCCGACCACTCCGTACGCGGGGAAGCCGGACTTGAGGACGAGCTGCGGCTTGGCGCCGAAGTACTCGGGGCGCCACAGCACGATGTCGGCGAGCTTGCCCACCTCGATCGAGCCGACCTCGTGCGCGAGGCCGTGGGCGAGGGCGGGGTTGACGGTCAGCTTGGCGATGTAGCGCAGGACGCGCTCGTTGTCGTGGTCGGCGTCCGGGGCGCCGAACTCGGCCTTCATCTTCCCGGCCATGGCGAAGGTGCGGCGGACCGTCTCGCCCGCCCGGCCCATGCCCTGGGCGTCGGACGAGGTGATGCCGATCGCGCCCAGGTCGTGCAGGACGTCCTCGGCGCCCATGGTGCCGGCCCGGATCCGGTCGCGGGCCATGGCCGCGTCGCCGGGCAGGTCGGTCTTGAGGTCGTGGACGGAGACGATCATGCCGTAGTGCTCGGCGACGGCGTCCCGGCCGAACGGGAGGGTGGGGTTGGTGGAGGAGCCGATGACGTTGGCGACGCCCGCCATCTTCAGCACGTTCGGCACGTGACCGCCGCCGCAGCCTTCGATGTGGAAGGCGTGGATGGTCCGGCCCTCCAGCACCCTCAGGGTGTCCTCGACCGACAGGCACTCGTTCAACCCGTCGCTGTGCAGGGCGACTTGGACGTCGTGCTCCTCGGCGACGCGCAACGCCGTGTCCAGCGCCCGGGTGTGGGCGCCCATGTCCTCGTGCACCTTGAAGCCCGAGGCGCCGCCCTCCGCGAGGGCCTCCACCAGGGGCGCGGCGGAGGAGGACGAACCCCGGCCGAGGAAGCCGATGTTGACCGGCCAGGCGTCGAACGCGGCGAAGGCGTGCCGCAGCGCCCAGGGCGAGTTGACGCCGACACCCCACACGGGCCCGAACTCCTGCCCGATGACCGTGGTCACCCCGGAGGCGAGCGACGCCTCCATGATCCGCGGCGACAGCAGATGGACATGGGTGTCGACGGCGCCGGCGGTGGCGATCAGCCCCTCGCCGGACACGATGGACGTGCCCGTGCCGACGACGACGTCGACGTCGTCCAGGGTGTCGGGGTTCCCGGCCCGTCCGATCGCGTGGATCCGGCCCTCGCGGATGCCGATCGACACCTTGCGGATGCCCTGCACGGCGTCGATCACGACGACGTTGCTGATCACGACGTCACAGGTCTCGCGGACGGCGGCGGCCTTGAGGTGCAGCCCGTCCCGGGCGGTCTTGCCGAAACCGGCCAGGAACTCGTCGCCGTGCAGCTGCGCGTCCGACTCGACGCGGACGACGAGCCCCGAGTCGCCGAGACGGACGCGGTCGCCGGCCCGGGGGCCGTGGGTGGCGGCGTACTCGTACGGGTTCATCGGGTCCCTCCGGCTGCCGCTCCCAGGTATCCGCAGGCGGCGGCCCGGCGCAGGGCCTCGTCCTTCGCCCCCGGCGCGTCGAGCGGTCCGTCGACCAGACCGGCGAAGCCGATCGCGACCCGGGCGCCGCCGATCGGGACGAGCCCGACCTCGCTGCTCTCCCCCGGCCCGAAGCGGACCGAGGATCCGGCGGGGACGGCGAGCCGCATGCCGTAGGTCTTCTCCCGGACGAAGTCGAGCCGCGGGTTGGCCTCGAAGAAGTGGAAGTGGGAGGTGACGGAGACGGGCACGGTCGCGGTGTTCGTGACCGTCAGCCGGACGGCGGCCTCGGGCTCGGCGTGCTCCGGCCCCGGCAGCAGGGCTCCCGGCGCCCGGTCCCCGAGCGTGCCCCCGGCGATGGGGTCGGCGACGACCGCGAGCCGCGAGCCGTCGTCGAAGACGGCCTCGACATGCACCTCGGTGACGACGTCCGCGACGCCCGGCAGCACGTCGTCCGGGCCGAGGACCGATCGGGCGCGCTCGATCGCCTCGGCGAGCCGGGCGCCGTCGCGGGCGGCCTCGCACACCGTGTCCGCGATCAGCGCGGTCGCCTCCGGCACGTTGAGCCGCAGCCCGCGGGCCCTTCTCGCCCGGGCCAGCTCCGCCGCGCCGAACAGCAGCAGACGGTCCCGTTCGGTGGGAGTGAGTCGCACGATGCTCTCCCTTTCTTTGAGCAGCACTCTAAACGTTCGACTCGATGATCAGAAGACATGACGAGCAGATTTTGAGCGCTGCTCAAACAGTGGACAGCCCCGAGAACGCGTCAGGGCCACCCCGGACGGGGTGGCCCTGACGGGAAAGAGGCGACTAGCCCAGCTCGTGCATCCAGCCGTGCTTGTCCTCGGCCGTGCCGCGCTGGATGTCCAGCAGGGCCTGACGGAGCTTGAGGGTGACCTCGCCGGGCTCGCCGCCCGACTGCCGCCACTCGCCCGCGGTGCGCTTGACCGTGCCGACCGGGGTGATCACGGCGGCGGTGCCGCAGGCGAAGACCTCCTTGAGGGCGCCGCTCTCGGAGTCGCGCTGCCACTGCTCGACCGAGACCCGGCCCTCCACGGCCTCGTAGCCGAGGTCGCGGGCGACGGTGAGGAGGCTGTCGCGGGTGACGCCCTCCAGGATGGAGCCCGTGAGCGACGGCGTGATGATCTTGTCGTCGTACACGAAGTACAGGTTCATGCCGCCGAGCTCCTCGACCCACTTGCGCTCGACCGCGTCGAGGTAGCAGACCTGGGCGCAGCCCTGGGCGGCGGCCTCGGCCTGGGCGAGCAGGGACGCGGCATAGTTGCCGCCCGTCTTGGCGTCGCCCATGCCGCCGGGCACGGCGCGCACGTGCTCCTCGGAGACCCAGATGGAGACGGGCTTGACGCCGCCCGGGAAGTAGGCGCCGGCCGGCGAGGCGATGACGAGGAACAGGTACTCGTTGGCCGGCTTCACGCCCAGGCCGACCTCGGTCGCGATCATGAACGGCCGCAGGTACAGGGACTCCTCGCCGCCGTGGGCGGGCACCCAGTCCTTGTCCTGGCCGACCAGCGCGTCGCAGGCCTCGATGAACGTCTCGACCGGCAGTTCGGGCATGGCCAGGCGGCGGGCCGAGCGCTGGAAGCGCTTGGCGTTCTGGTCCGGGCGGAAGGTGGCGACCGAGCCGTCGGGGCGGCGGTACGCCTTCAGTCCCTCGAAGATCTCCTGCGCGTAGTGCAGGACGTTCGTGGCCGGGTCGAGGGGGATCGGCGCGTACGGAACGAGCTGACCGTCGTGCCAGCCCCGGCCCTCGGTCCACTTGATCGTCACCATGTGGTCGGTGAAGTGGCGGCCGAACCCGGGGTTCGCCAGGATCGCCTGCCGCTCGGCGGCGGAGGTCGGACTGGCGGAGGGCTTGAGCTCGATCGTGGGCGTCGTCATGAGTGGTTGTCCTTCACCGGTTGTAGTGACGGGCCGCGCTCACGCCCGTACGGCCAGTGGCCGGTGCTAGGACGTCCGAGCATTGCCTCATACCGCGGCTCCGCGTTCGATTATCGCAAGCGGCGGACCAGGTCCAAAACGGCGTGAATGCGACCCAGGGTTGATGGTGGCACCCGGCGGGGGACATGCGGAAGCCGCCGGGTGCGGTTGCGACCCGGCGGCTTCGAAAGGTTTCGCGCAGCGCGGGGTCAGCCGGCTACGCGTACGGCGAGCGCGTCGCCGATCTCGGAGGTGCTGCGCGCGGGCAGCGAGCCGCGCTCCTCCAGGTCGGCGGAGACGGCCTCCTCGATGCGGACGGCCTCGGCCTCGTGGCCGAGGTGGCGCAGCAGCAGGGCGACGGACAGGACCGTGGCGGTGGGGTCGGCCTTGCCCTGGCCGGCGATGTCCGGGGCCGAGCCGTGCACCGGCTCGAACATGGACGGGAACTCGCCGGACGGGTTGATGTTCCCGCTCGCGGCGACGCCGATGCCGCCGGAGACGGCCGCGGCGAGGTCGGTGATGATGTCGCCGAAGAGGTTGTCGGTGACGATGACGTCGAACCGCGCGGGGTCCGTGACGAGGTAGATCGTCGCGGCGTCCACGTGGATGTAGTCCGTGGTGACGTCGGGGAACTCCTCGGCCACCCGGTGGAAGACGTTCGTCCAGAGGTGCCCGGCGAAGGCCAGCACGTTGTTCTTGTGGACCAGCGTGAGCTTCTTGCGGGGGCGGGCCTGGGCGCGGGCGAAGGCGTCCCGGACCACGCGCTCGACACCGAAGGCCGTGTTCACGGAGACCTCGGTGGCGACCTCGTGCGGGGTGCCCTTGCGGATCGTGCCGCCGTTGCCGGTGTACGGACCCTCGGTGCCCTCGCGGACCACGATGAAGTCGATCTCGGGCTGGCCCGCCAGCGGGGTGGCGACACCCGGGAGGAGCTTCGACGGACGCAGGTTGACGTGGTGGTCGAAGAGGAAGCGCAGCTTGAGCAGGAAACCCCGCTCCAGGACGCCGGAGGGGACGCTCGGGTCGCCGATCGCGCCGAGCAGGATGGCGTCGTGCCGCTTGAGCGCCTCGGCGTCCGCGTCGGTGAGGGTCTCACCGGTGGCGTGGTAGCGCCGGGCGCCGAAGTCGTACTCCTCGGTCTCCAGCTTCACATCCTGCGGGAGGACGGCGGAGAGGACCTTGAGACCTTCGGCCACGACCTCCTGGCCGATGCCGTCACCGGGAATCACTGCGAGATTGAGGCTGCGAGACATACGGGAACCGTACTCCTCGTCCCATGGGATGACATGGACTGTCCGCCATACGGACACAGAAGTCGCGGCGCGGACCCGGTGGAGCGGATCCGGCAAGGGGTGCGGACCGGCGTGCGCATCGGGGTGGGGGGCGGAGTGCGGCGCGGTCCCGAAGTCCCGTTCGGGGTCCGCGCCGCACCCCGTGCGGGTGCGGCTCCCGGACTGCTGGGCGGCTCGGCTCAGTGGCCGGTCTCGCCACCGTTGTCACGGCGGTCGAGGGCGCGCTGGAGCGCCGCGGCGGCGTTCTTGCGGTCGGAATCGCTCGTACGGGAGATGTGACGGACTCGGCGGCGGACGGTCGTCTCGGCCATGGGAAATCGACTCCTTCGAATTCCAGGGAGTGCGGAAGGGGGTTGCGAGACGCCGGATGGGGCGGGGAGCGGGCCGCAGGGGTTGCCTGCGTGGGGCCCGGCTCACGACCGCCATTCGCTTGGTCGAGCGAGACGTTCGGCTCCTACAAAGCTAAGGGAGGAGCACGCGACTGTCTCCACAATTACTCGGGCTTCCTACTATCTGAGACGGCGCTCCGGCTCACCCCGTGCCGACCTGCGGTTTCGCCGACGACCTCAATTCCCGGACGAGTGCCCGGACGGCCGACGCCGCGGCCGACCCCGGGGTCGTGACACAGCCGACCCTGACGGGTGGGCCGCTCGGGGCCCAGGTCGGTGATCTCCGCCCCGGGGGGCGTCCGGGCGAGGGAGAGCACGGGCGTGATCGCCGTCCCCGGACCGCCGCCCACCCTCGACAGCGCCGCCCCCGTCGTCCTCGCGGACGCGCCGGACGCGGGCGCCGGCCGGGGCGGTCCGGGCGCCGAACGTCCGCGCCCGAACAGGACGACCCCCACCATGACCTCGATGCCCCAGCGGATCGTGGACGCGTTCCTGCCGATGCCGCGCGGCGGGAACACGGGGAAGATCCCGGCATGCCGGTCACCTAACCCTTAAAAGTCTCTTGACCGGTTAGTGACGTCCGTGGTGCACTCGGTGCATGACCCTCCACGCCCCTCGCCAGGTCCGTCACCGCACCACCACCGTCCGCGGCCACGAGGTGTACTACCGGGAGGCAGGCCCGGCCGACGCGCCGGTCCTGCTGCTTCTGCACGGCTTCCCGAGCAGCTCCCACATGTTCCGCGACCTGATCCCGCTGCTCGCCGACAGCCATCGCGTCATCGCCCCCGACCACATCGGCTTCGGCCGGTCGGCCGCGCCCGCGGACTTCCGGTACACCTTCGACGAACTGGCCGCCGTCACCGGGGAGTTCACCGAGCAGCTCGGCCTGAAGGAGTTCGCGCTCTACATCCAGGACTACGGCTCCCCCATCGGCCTGCGCCTCGCCCTCGCCCACCCCGACCGGGTGACCGCGATCGTCACGCAGAACGGCAACGCCTACGAGGAGGGGCTCGGGGAGCAGGCATGGGCGCCGGTGCGGGCGCTGATCGCGGAGCGGACCCCGCGGACCGAGGCGGCGGTGCGGGAGATCAGCAGCCCGGAGGGGATCAGGTGGCAGTACCTGCACGGGGTCCCGCCGGAGCGGCAGGAGTTCGTGAGCCCGGACGCCTACGAGCACGACACGGCCCTGATGGCCCGGCCCGGCCGGCCGGAGATCCAGCTCGACCTGATCTCCGACTACGGCTCCAACTTCGCCCTCTACCCGGCCTTCCAGGAGTACTTCCGCACCCGTCAGGTCCCGCTGCTGGCGGTCTGGGGCGCGGGCGACGAGATCTTCGTCCCGGCCGGCGCGCTCGCGTTCCGCCGCGACCTGCCGGGGGCGGAGGTGCACCTGCTGCCCACCGGGCACTTCGCCCTGGAGACGCACGCGGGCCAGATCGCGGCGCTGATCGAGGACTTCCTCGGAAGGGTCCGCACCCGCTGAGGCGGGGGAACGCGGAGGCGGGGAGCGGCGCGACGGGGGGAGGGGACGGGCGTCCGCCCGTCCCCTCCCCCCGTCGTACGACGACGCGTCAGCCCATGTGCGGGTACGCGTAGTCGGTCGGCGCGACCAGCGTCTCCTTGATGGCGCGGGTCAGGGTCCAGCGCATCAGGTTCTGCGGCGCGCCGGCCTTGTCGTTGGTGCCGGAGGCACGGCCGCCGCCGAAGGGCTGCTGGCCGACCACGGCGCCGGTCGACTTGTCGTTGATGTAGAAGTTGCCGGCCGCGTAGCGCAGCTTCTCCATCGTGTACGCGGCGGCCGCGCGGTCGCCCGAGACGACCGAGCCCGTCAGCGCGTAGTCCGAGACCGACTCCATCTGCGTCAGCATCTCGTCGTACGCCTCGGGCGAGCTGTCGTCGTACACGTGCACGGCGAGGAACGGGCCGAAGTACTCGGTCGTGAAGACCTCGTTCTCCGGGTCGGTGCACTCGACGACGGTCGGGCGGACGAAGTAGCCGACCGAGTCGTCGTAGGAGCCGCCCGCGACGATCGTGCAGGTCGGGTCCGCCTTCGCGCGGTCGATCGCCGCCTTGTTCTTGGCGAACGACCGCTCGTCGATGACGGCGCCGATGAAGTTCGACAGGTCGGTGACGTCACCCATCGTGAGGTAGTCGACCTCGGCCGCGAACTCCTCCTTGAAACCGGAGTTCCAGATCGACGCCGGGATGTACGCGCGGGAGGTCGCGCTGCACTTCTGGCCCTGGTACTCGAAGGCGCCGCGGGTGAGGGCGGTCTTCAGGACCGCGCGGTCCGCGCTCGGGTGGGCGACGACGAAGTCCTTGCCGCCGGTCTCCCCGACCAGACGCGGGTAGGAGCGGTACTTCTCGATGTTGGCGCCGACCGTCTTCCACAGGTGCTGGAAGGTCTTCGTCGAGCCGGTGAAGTGGATGCCGGCGAGGTCGCGGTGGTTGAGGGCGACCTCGGAGACCTCCAGGCCGTCACCCGTGACCAGGTTGATCACGCCCTTGGGCAGACCGGCCTCCTCCAGCAGCTGCATGAGCAGCACGGCGGCGTGCGTCTGCGTCGGGGACGGCTTCCACACGACGACGTTGCCCATCAGCGCGGGCGCGGTCGGCAGGTTGCCCGCGATGGCCGTGAAGTTGAACGGCGTGATCGCGTAGACGAAGCCCTCGAGCGGCCGGTGGTCGAGGCGGTTCCACACACCCGGGGAGTTCGCCGGGGGCTGCTCGGCCAGGATCTGGCGGGCGTAGGCCACGTTGAAGCGCCAGAAGTCGACCAGCTCGCAGGGACAGTCGATCTCGGCCTGCTGGGCGGTCTTCGACTGGCCGAGCATGGTGGAGGCGGCGAGCGTCTCGCGCCAGGGGCCGGCGAGCAGTTCGGCGGCGCGCAGGATGATCGCGGCCCGGTCGTCGAAGGACATCGCGCGCCAGGCGGGCGCGGCGGCGAGGGCCGCGTCGACGGCGTCCTGCGCGTCCTGCCGCGTGGCGTTGGCGTAGGTGCCGAGGCGGGCCTTGTGGTTGTGCGGCTGCACGACGTCGAACCGCTCGCCGCCGCCCATCCGTCGCTCGCCGCCGATGGTGCAGGGCAGGTCGATCGGGTTGTCGGCCAGCTCCTTGAGCTTGGCCTCCAGCCGGGCGCGCTCCGGCGAGCCGGGGGCGTAGCCGTGCACCGGCTCGTTGACGGGGGTGGGGACCTGGGTTACCGCGTCCATGTCTTCCGTTACTCCTTCTGAGCGGGTGTTTCTGGCGGGGGGTGCGGGCTCAGCCCTTGCTGATCATCGAACGGACGAAGAACCGCAGGTTGGCCGGCTTCTCCGCGAGCCGGCGCATGAAGTAGCCGTACCAGTCGGTGCCGTAGGCGGTGTAGACGCGCATGCGGTGGCCCTCGGCGGCCAGCCGCAGGTGCTCGTCGCCGCGGATGCCGTACAGCATCTGGAACTCGTACTCGTCCAGCTTGCGCCCGGCCTTGCGGGCGAGCTCCTGCGCGATGGAGATCAGGCGCGGGTCGTGGGACCCGATCATGGGGTACCCCTCGCCCTCCATCAGCGTGCGCAGGATCCGGACGTACGCCTTGTCGATCTCGTGCTTCTGCTGGTAGGCGACCTCGGCGGGCTCCTTGTACGCGCCCTTCACGAGCCGTACCCGGCTGCCGCTCGCCGCGAGGCGGCGGGCGTCGGCCTCGGTGCGGAAGAGGTAGGCCTGGATGACACAGCCGGTCTGCGGGAAGTCCTTCCGCAGTTCCTCGTGGATGGCGAACATCGAGTCGAGGGTGGTGTGGTCCTCGGCGTCGAGGGTGACGGTGGTGCCGATGGCGGCGGCGGCCTCGACCACCGGGCGCACGTTGGCGAGGGCCAGCTCATGGCCGCCGTCCAGCGCCTGGCCGAACATCGACAGCTTGACGGACATCTCGACCCGCTCGCCGAGCTCCAGCTCCGCGAGCCGGTCGATCAGCGCCAGGTAGGCGTCCCGGGCGGCGGCGGCCTGCTCGGGGGTGGTGATGTCCTCACCGACGACGTCCATCGTCAGCTCCAGCCCGGAGGCGGTGAGCTCCTCGACGATCGGGACGATGTCGTCGACCGTCTCACCGGGGATGAAGCGGTCCACGACCTGCTTCGTCACCGGGGCCGCCGAGATCAGGCGTCGCATCCGGTCGCTGCGCGAAGCGGCGAGAATCACGGGACCCAGCACGGGGCACCTCCACATACCAACCCATACGAGGCCGTCGCCCGACGATCGGGGAACGGCACGGAGAACCACCGTGAAACCTAAGGATCCCTCCGATCGTGGGCCATCGACAGCTGTCACGCATCCGCGTCGTGGATCTCAGACAGATGTATGAAAGGGCGGCGGTCATGCGGGAGAATGCCTGGGTGACAGCCGACCACACAGGTGACCACCAGGAGCTCGTCGACGAGATCTCCGAACTGCTCGGCGCTCCCGCGACCCTGGAGAACCGGGATTTCGAGCTGATCGCCTTCGGCGCGTACGACAGCGAGGGCGAGCTCGACGCGTCGGCGCTGGATCCGGTGCGCACCCGCTCGATCCTGACCCGGCGCTCCACGGCCGCGGTCCGCACCTGGTTCGAGGGCTTCGGCATCACCCGCGCGACCGGCCCGGTGCGGATCCCGCCGACCCCGGAGGCCGGCGTGTACCGGGGGCGCGTCTGTCTCCCCGTACGGCACCGGGGAGTCGTCCTCGGCTACGTCTGGCTGCTCGACGACGACCCCGGGCCCTCGGACGCCCAGCTGGCGGCCGCGATGGAGGTCACCGGCCGGATCGGCGCCCTGCTCGCCGACGAGGCGCAGCACGGCGCGGACCTCACCCGTGAGCTGCGCGCGGTGCTCACCGCTCGGCCCGACTGGCAGCGGGACATGGCGGTGGCGGAGCTGCGCACCGCGCTCGGCGCCCGCGCGGACGGCCCGCACACGGTGGTGTGCGTGACGCCCTGGCCGTCCGCCGACCCGGACGACGCGCCCTCGCTGCGTACGCTGCCGGGGGCGACGGCACTGTGCACCGTCCCCCGGGGCGCCGCTTCCCAGTCCCTGGCCCTGCTGGTCCGGCTGCGCTCGACGGACACCCTGACCCCGGCGACCTCGGCGGCGGCCCGGCTGCTGGAGCGCGCGGGGGCGTCCGCCGCGGGCGTGGCCGCGGGGCGGGTCGGCCTGGCGGAACTCGGCGCCGCCTGGCAGGAGGCGTCGGCCTCGGCACGGGCGGCGCTCGCGGAGCCCGGCCTCGGCCCGGTCGCCCGGTGGGCGTCCATCGGCCCCTACCGCCTGCTGACCACCCTGCCCAGGGAGACCGCCAAGGACCCCGCCGTCCGCACGCTGTTGGCGCCCGCCCACCGCGAACTCGCCCGCACGGCCGAGGTCTACCTCGACCGCGCGGGCCAAGCGGGCCGCACGGCGGCCGAGTTGGGAATCCACCGGCAGACCCTCTACTACCGGCTGTCCCGGGTGGAACAGCTGACCGGCCTGGACCTGGACGACGGCGAGGACCGGCTCCTCCTGCACATGACCCTCAAGGCGGCCCGGCTGCCCTAGGCGCCTGTCCGGCGGCCCGGCGGCTCAGCTCTTCGTGGCGCCCTTCATCACCCGGCGCAGCCCTTCGGTGAGCTGTGCCGCGTCGGTCGCCGAGTCCGGGTCGAAGAGCCACTGGACCATGAGCCCGTTGAGGAGCGTCTGGTAGAAGCGGCCCTCCGTGTCGACGGTCTCCTTGTCGAGCTGGTCCTCCGGGACGCCGTTGAACATGGGCACGATCCCCGAGCGGCCCTCCTCCTGTGCCGCGGCCAGCAGCGTGCGCACCTCGGGGAGCCGGTCGCCCTGGACGATGAGCTCGAAGCTGAGCAGCCAGACGGCCCGCGTCCGGGGCACCGAGCCGATGATGCCGGCCCACACCTCCTGGAAGCGCTCCAGCGAGCCGGGGGCCGCCGCCGTCTCGCCCCCCACGCCCCAGCCGGGGTCGAACTCGTCGCCCGCACCCTCGATCAGCGAGACGTACGCCTGCACCAGGAGCGCGTCCTTCGAGCCGTAGTGGTAGCCGATGGACGCCAGGTTGGTCCCCGACTCCTTGACGATGTCCCGCGCGGTCGTCCGCAGGAACCCCTTCTCCAGCAGGCAGCGCTTGGCGCCTTCGAGCAGATCCTCACGGTGTCCCATGGCCGCCAGCCTACCTTCGATCCATACAGCCGTCCTATACGTATGACTTATACATGTGTTCTAGACAAGCGTTTAATACGCTCGTACAGTCACCGCCATGACCCACTCCGCGAACCCGACGAACCCGACCGGCACGAAGACCCCGGCGGACTCCCCCGCGCCCCCCGCGGGCCGTGCCGGCCGCCGTGAATGGACCGCGCTGGGCGTCCTGATGCTGCCGCTGCTGCTGGTCTCCATGGACGTCTCCGTCCTCTACTTCGCCATCCCGGCGATCAGCGCGGACCTGCGGCCGACGGGCACCCAGCAGCTCTGGATCTTCGACATCTACGCCTTCGTCCTGGCGGGCCTGCTGATGACGATGGGCTCGCTCGGCGACCGCATCGGCCGCCGCAGGCTGCTGCTGATCGGCGCCGCCGCCTTCGGCGCCGCCTCGCTGATCGCCGCGTACGCGGACAGCGCCGAGACCCTGATCGCGGCCCGCGCGGTGCTCGGCATCGGCGGCGCGACCCTGATGCCCTCGACCATGGCCCTGATCCGCACGATGTTCACCGACCCGGCCCAGCGCGCCAAGGCGATCGGCCTGTGGTCCGCGGTGATGACGGGCGGCATCGCGCTCGGTTCGGTGATGAGCGGCCTGCTGGTCGAGTACTTCTGGTGGGGCTCGGTCTTCCTGGTCAACCTGCCCGCGATGGTCCTGCTGCTGGTCCTCGGCCCGGTCCTGCTGCCGGAGTCCCGCGACCCCGCCCCCGGCCGCTTCGACCGGCTGAGCGTCCCGCTGTCGATGGCCGCCGTACTGCCCGTGATCTACGGCCTCAAGGAGATCCCGTCCGAGGGCTGGCACGCGCGGTACGTCGTCTCGGTCACCGTCGGACTGCTCTTCGCGGCCCTCTTCGTCCACCGCCAGCGCACCACGGCCTCACCGATGATCTCCCCGGCCCTGTTCCGCGGGTACGGCTTCGCCCCCGCCCTCGCCCTCAACCTGGTCTCCGCCTTCGGCATGATGGGCTCGGCGTTCTTCACCACCCAGTACCTCCAGTCCGTCCTCGGCAGGAGCGCGCTGGAGGCAGCCCTGTGGGCCCTGCTCCCCTCGGTGCCGATCGGCCTCGCGGCCCCGGTGGCGACCTCCCTGGTCCAGAGGGGCGTCCACCGCGCCTACGTGGTGACGGCCGGCTTCGCGATCGGCGCGAGCGGCTATGCGCTGCTGGCCCTCGCGGGCACGGACTCGATGTGGCTCGTGCTGACCGCCTGCGCGGTCCTGGCCTGCGGGATCGTCATGGTCCTGTCCCAGATGACGGACCTGGCGCTGAGCGCGGCCCCGGTCGAACGCGCCGGATCCGCGTCCGCGCTGCTGGAGACCGGCACCGAGTTCGGCGGCGCCCTCGGCATGGCCGTCCTCGGCTCCATCGGCACGGCGATCTACCGTCACGACATCCCGGCCACGGCCCCGGGCGAGGCCCGCGAGACCCTCGGCGGCGCCCTGGCGGTGGCGGGCCGGCTCCCGGGGCGCACGGGAGACGCCCTGGCGGCGACGGCACGCGAGGCGTTCACGAGCGGGATGCAGGGCGCGGCGATCGCCGGCGCGCTCCTCCTGGCCGGAGCGGCGGCAGCGGCATCGGTCACGCTGCGGCGGATCCGGGTCGACGGCAAGAGGTGACCCACGCGGAAGGAGCCGGGCGGGCTGGATCGCACCAGCCCGCCCGGCTCCTTCGTCCGAGTCGCGTTCAGTGAGGTGAGGCCACCTCAGACGAGGTTCACCGCACGCGCGGACGTCGCGCCGATCTCCTCGGCGACCTCCGCCAGCACCGCGGCGGGAACGGTGTCGTCCACCGTCAGCACGGCCAGCGCCTCGCCGCCCACGGCCGCACGCGCGACCTGCATACCGGCGATGTTGATGCCCGCCTCGCCGAAGACCCGGCCCACGGTGCCGACGACACCCGGACGGTCCTCGTACTTGAGGACGACCATGTGATCGGCGAGCGCGAGGTCGACGTCGTACTCGCCGACCGCGACGATCTTCTGGAGGTGCTTCGGACCGGCCAGCGTGCCGGAGACCGACACCTCCTCGCCGTCCGAGAGCGTGCCGCGCACGGTGACCACGTTGCGGTGGTCGGCCGACTCGGAGCTGGTGGTCAGCCGCACCTCGACGCCGCGCTCCTGCGCGAACAGGGGGGCGTTGACGTACGAGACGGTCTCGTCGACGACGTCCTCGAAGACGCCCTTGAGCGCCGACAGCTCCAGCACCTTCACGTCGTGCTGGGTGATCTCGCCGTACACCTCGACGTCGAGGCGGACCGCGACCTCACCGGCGAGTGCGGTGAAGATCCGGCCGAGGCGCTCGGCGAGGGGCAGACCGGGCTTGACGTCCTCGGCGATGACCCCGCCCTGGACGTTCACCGCGTCCGGCACCAGTTCCCCCGCGAGGGCGAGGCGCACCGAGCGCGCGACCGCGATACCGGCCTTCTCCTGGGCCTCGTCGGTCGAGGCGCCGAGGTGCGGGGTGGCCACGACCTGGTCGAACTCGAAGAGCGGGGAGTCCGTGCAGGGCTCCTTCGCGTACACGTCGAGGCCGGCGCCGGCGACGCGGCCCTCCTTCAGCGCCGAGTACAGCGCCTCCTCGTCGACGATCCCGCCGCGCGCGGCGTTGACGATGCGCACGCTCGGCTTGACCTTGCGCAGCGCCTCGTCGCCGATGAGACCGACCGTCTCCGGGGTCTTCGGCAGGTGGACCGTGATGAAGTCGGAGACCTCGAGCAGCTCGTCCAGCGAGAGGACCTTCACGCCCATCTGCGCGGCGCGGGCGGGCTGGATGTAGGGGTCGTACGCGACGACCTTCATGCCGAAGCCGGACATGCGCTGCGCGACGAGCGCACCGATGCGGCCGAGGCCGACGACGCCGAGGGTCTTCTCGGCCAGCTCGACGCCCGTGTACTTGCTGCGCTTCCACTCGCCGTTCTTCAGCGCGGCGTTGGCCTGCGGAATGTGGCGGGCGGTGGCGAGCAGCAGACCGCAGGCCAGTTCGGCCGCGGTCACGATGTTGGAGGTCGGGGCGTTGACGACCATCACGCCGGCCTTGGTGGCGGCGGGCACGTCGACGTTGTCCAGGCCGACGCCGGCTCGTGCGACGACCTTCAGTTTCTTCGCGGCGGCGATCGCCTCGGCGTCCACCTTGGTGGCCGAGCGGATCAGGATCGCGTCGACATCGGCGATGGCCGGGAGCAGTTCGGCTCGGTCCGCTCCGTTGGCGTGCCGGATCTCGAAGTCCGGGCCAAGCGCGTCCACGGTCGCGGGCGACAGCTCTTCAGCGATGAGTACGACAGGTTTCGAGCTCACGTGAGTCCTCACAAGTCCAATGCGTGCGGACGGCCGTCCCGACGGCCGCAGGCGGAGGAGGGGCTAGCCGCGTGGAAGACGCACGACGCTGTGGGCCTGACGCGTATGTAGTGCAGCAGTGTAGTGCTGCGACGGAGGTCGCCTTACGCCTCCGCGGAAGGATCACCCGTCCGTGGTGGGACAGGATGGACAACGGGGCCGGAGCGATCTGCTCCGGCCCCCCGGTCCGAGGCTTTACGCCTCCTCGTTCACCCAGCTCATCAGCTTGCGCAGCTGCTTGCCGGTGGTCTCCAGCAGGTGCTCGGAGTCCGCGTCCTTGTACTCGTTGTACTTCTTCAGACCGCCGTGGTACTCGTCCATCCAGTTCTGGGCGAAGGTGCCGTCCTGGATCTCGGCGAGGACCTGCTTCATCTCGGCCTTGGTGGCGTCGGTGATGATGCGCGGGCCGGTGACGTAGTCGCCCCACTCGGCGGTCTCGGAGACGCTCCAGCGCATCTTCTCCAGGCCGCCCTCGTACATGAGGTCCACGATCAGCTTCAGCTCGTGCAGGCACTCGAAGTAGGCGATCTCCGGCTGGTAGCCGGCCTCGACCAGGGTCTCGAAGCCCGCCTTGACCAGCGCGGAGGTGCCACCGCAGAGGACGGCCTGCTCACCGAACAGGTCGGTCTCGGTCTCCTCGGTGAAGGTCGTCTTGATGACGCCGGCGCGGGTGCCGCCGATGCCCTTGGCGTAGGACAGGGCCAGCGCGAAGGCGTTGCCGGTCGCGTCCTGCTCGACGGCGGCGATCGCGGGGACGCCGCGGCCCTCCTCGTACTGGCGGCGCACCAGGTGGCCCGGGCCCTTCGGGGCGACCAGGGCGACGTCGACGCCGGCCGGGGCCTTGATGAAGCCGAAGCGCACGTTGAAGCCGTGGGCGAAGAACAGCGCGTCGCCGTCCTTCAGGTTCGGGGCGATGGACTCCTCGTAGACCTGGGCCTGGATCGGGTCCGGGATGAGGATCATGATGACGTCGGCCTCGGCGGCGGCCTCGGCGGGGGTCACCACGCGCAGGCCCTGCTCCTCGGCCTTGGCCTTGGACTTGGAGCCCTCGTGCAGACCGACCCGGACGTCGACACCGGAGTCACGGAGCGACAGGGCGTGGGCGTGGCCCTGGCTGCCGTATCCGATGACCGCGACCTTGCGGCCCTGGATGATGGACAGGTCGGCGTCGGCGTCGTAGAACAGCTCGGCCACTTTGGGTTCTCTCCTTGAGTGCAGGTGTTGCTTCCACCGTATGACGGCGAACGGAAGGGAAGTCTCGGGGTCTCGGCATACGGGCGGTCGGCGATCACCGACCGCCCGGATCCGTTCGTGCGAAGACCGGTTGTGTACTTACGCCGACCGGTCGAGAGCGCGCAGCGATCGGTCCGTGATCGAACGCGCGCCCCGGCCGATGGCGATCGTGCCGGACTGGACCAGTTCCTTGATGCCGTACGGTTCCAGCATCTTCAGCATGGCGGACAGCTTGTCGTTGCTGCCGGTGGCCTCGATGGTCACGGCCTCCGGGGAGACGTCGACGGTCTTGGCGCGGAACAGCTGGACGATCTCGACGATCTGCGAGCGCGTCTCGTTGTCGGCACGCACCTTCACCAGAACGAGTTCGCGGTGAACGGCCTGTCCCGGCTCCAGCTCGACGATCTTCAGCACCTCGACGAGCTTGTTGAGCTGCTTGGTGACCTGCTCGAGCGGCAGGGCGTCGACACTCACCACGATCGTGATGCGGGAGATGTCGGCGTGCTCGGTGACGCCCACGGCGAGCGAGTCGATGTTGAAGCCCCGGCGGGAGAACAGGGCGGCGATCCGGGCCAGGATGCCCGGCTTGTTCTCCACCAGGACGGAGAGCGTGTGCTTGGACATGTCTTCTTACGTCTCTCTCGCTCAGTCGTCTTCGTTGTCGCCGAAGTCGGGGCGGACGTCCCGTGCGGCCAGGATCTCGTCGTTGGAGGTGCCGGCGGCGACCATCGGCCACACCATCGCGTCCTCGTGGACGATGAAGTCGACGACGACGGGACGGTCGTTGATGGAGTTCGCCTCCTCGATGACCTTGTCGAGGTCGTCCGGGGACTCGCAGCGGATCGCGTAGCAGCCCATGGCCTCCGACAGCTTCACGAAGTCGGGGACGCGCGTACCGCGGGCGTCCGGGTTGACGTCGTTGGGGCCGGAGTGCAGCACGGTGTTGGAGTAGCGCTGGTTGTAGAACAGGGTCTGCCACTGGCGGACCATACCGAGGGCGCCGTTGTTGATGATGGCGACCTTGATCGGGATGTTGTTCAGGGCGCAGGTGGTGAGTTCCTGGTTGGTCATCTGGAAGCAGCCGTCGCCGTCGATGGCCCAGACGGTCCGCGCGGGCGCGCCCGCCTTGGCGCCCATCGCGGCCGGGACGGCGTAGCCCATCGTGCCCGCGCCGCCGGAGTTCAGCCAGGTGGAGGGCTTGTCGTACTGGATGAAGTGGGCGGCCCACATCTGGTGCTGGCCGACGCCCGCCGTGAAGATCGTGCCCTCGGGGGCGAGCTGTCCGACGCGCTCGATGACCTGCTGCGGCGAGAGCGAGCCGTCGCCGGGCTGGTCGTAGCCCAGCGGATAGGTCTCGCGCCAGCGGTCGAGGTCCTTCCACCAGGCGGTGTAGTCGCCGGTCTGGCCCTCGCTGTGCTCCTTCTGCACCGCCTGGATCAGATCGGCGATGACCTCGCGGGCGTCACCGACGATCGGCACGTCGGCGGCGCGGTTCTTGCCGATCTCCGCCGGGTCGATGTCCGCGTGCACGATCTTGGCGTAGGGGGCGAAGCTGTCGAGCTTGCCCGTGACGCGGTCGTCGAAGCGGGCGCCGAGGGCGACGATCAGGTCGGCCTTCTGGAGACCGGTGACGGCGGCCACCGAGCCGTGCATGCCCGGCATGCCCAGGTGCTGCGGGTGGCTGTCGGGGAACGCGCCCAGCGCCATCAGCGTGGTGGTGACGGGGGCGCCGGTCAGCTCGGCGAGGACCTTCAGCTCGGCGGTGGCGCCGGCCTTGACGACACCGCCGCCGACGTACAGGATCGGCCGCTTGGCGGCGGTGATCAGCTTGGCGGCCTCACGGATCTGCTTGGCGTGCGGCTTGGTCACCGGGCGGTAGCCGGGCAGGTCCATGACCGGCGGCCAGGAGAACGTCGTCCTCGTCTGGAGGATGTCCTTGGGGATGTCGACCAGGACCGGGCCGGGGCGGCCGGTGGAGGCGATGTGGAAGGCCTGCGCGATCACCCGGGGGATGTCCTCGGCCTTGGTGACCAGGAAGCTGTGCTTGGTGATCGGCATGGTGATGCCGACGATGTCCGCCTCCTGGAAGGCGTCCGTGCCGATCGCCTTCGACGCCACCTGGCCGGTGATCGCCACGAGCGGCACCGAGTCCATGTGGGCGTCGGCGATCGGGGTCACCAGGTTGGTGGCGCCCGGGCCCGAGGTGGCCATGCACACGCCCACCCGGCCGGTGGCCTGCGCGTAGCCGGTGGCCGCGTGCCCCGCGCCCTGCTCGTGGCGGACCAGGACGTGGCGGACCCTCGTCGAGTCCATCATCGGGTCGTAGGCGGGCAGGATCGTGCCGCCGGGAATGCCGAATACCGTGTCGGCGCCGACCTCCTCGAGAGAACGGATGAGGGACTGCGCACCCGTCACGTGCTCGACGGTCGCGGAGTGTCCTCCGGATCGGGGCCGCGGCTGCGGATGGGCCCCGGTGGCCTGCTCGGTCATCGGCATTCTCTTCTCGATGCTGAGGGTTTTACTGAGGGTTTCGCTGGGGTCTTGCGTGGGGGGAGCTTTTCCGCTGCGGCACGAGTGCCGCGGCGGGTTTTGTGCAACAAAAAACCCCTCGTGCCAAAAGGCAAGCGAGGGGAGCGCGCCGGGTGGGGTCGCTGGGAGTTCCGGGTCCGTCCGGAGCGTCACCAGCTTCAGCCGACGCGCTTTCCAAGTACGAGAATTCGGGTGCGCATGGCATTGACCCTCCCCCCGGCGCGCACCGACTGTCAAGTGGGTGGGACGGGCGTCTCATTATGTGAGCGAAGGGCACTTCCGCTCCCCAGGACGGCCGTGACACCGCCGGACACTCCGCCGGCGTGGACACCACCGGTGTACACCCCCGCGCCACCGCCCGCGAACGCGGGCTCGGCCGGCCCGTGCGGCACCGGATAGCGGCCGGTCGCGAGCGCCCGGCGCAGCCGGTACTCGTCGAGCGGCCCGGAGAAAGCCATGCCCTGGCCGTGCGTGCAGCCCATCGCGCGCAGGGCGACCACCTGCTCGGGCAGATCCACGCCCTCGGCGACGGACTGGAGCCCGAGATCGGTGGCGATCCGCAGCAGCCCGCTGGTGATCTTGTGCAGCCGCGCGGACTCGACGACCCCCTCGACCAGCGAGCGGTCGAGCCGGAGCACGTCGACGGGGAGCCGCCGCAGCGCCGTGAGGGCCGCGTAGCCGCTGCCGAAGCCGTCGAGGGCGATCCGCACCCCGAGGCGCCGCAGCGCCCCCAGCCGGCGCTCCAGCTCGTCCAGCGGCACCCTCGGATCGGTGTCGGACAGCTCGACCACCAGGGATCCCGACGGCAGCCCGTGCCGGGTCAGCAGCGCCTCCACCGAGCCCAGCGGCAGCGACCGGTCCAGCAGCCGCCGGGCGCCCACCCGCACGACCACCGGCAGGGTGAGCCCGCTCGCGGCCCGGTCGGCGGCCTGTTCGACCGCCTCCTCCAGCATCCAGCGCCCCAGCTCGGCCGTCCTGTCGCCGTCCTCCGCGACCCGCAGGAACTCGGCGGGCGTGAAGAGCACCCCTTGGGAGGAGCGCCAGCGGGCCTGGGCGGCGACCGACGAGATCCGGCCGTCCTCCAGACGCACGACGGGCTGGTGCAGCAGCGCGAACTCGCCGTCGTGCAGCGCGGCACGCAGCCGCGTGGCCAGCTCCGCCTTGCGTACGACGTCCTGCTGCATCTGCGGCTTGTACAGCTCGACCCGGCCCTTGCCGCCCGCCTTGGCGCGGTACATGGCGAGGTCGGCGTTGCGCAGCAGCTCACCGGCGCCCAGGCCGGCTTCGGCGAAGGCGACGCCGATGGAGGCGGCGACCCGGACCTCGTTGCCGTCGATGAGGTAGGGCTGCGACAGCGTGAGCCTGAGGCGGTCGGCGAGTTCCACTATGTGGCGTTCCCTGGCGGCTCGGTCGCGGGTGCCGTCGCCGACGATGAGGGCCGCGAACTCGTCGCCGCCCAGGCGGGAGGCGGTGTCTCCCTTGCGGACCGCGTCCTGGAGCCTGCGGGCGGCCTGGACGAGCAGTTCGTCGCCGGCGGCGTGGCCGATCGTGTCGTTGACGGCCTTGAAGCCGTCGAGGTCGATGAAGAGGACCGCCGTGTTGCGCAGCGCCGGACCCCGGTCGGAGCTGCGGCGGCCGGACAGGGCCTGCTGGACGCGCCGGGTGAACAGCGCCCGGTTGGGCAGGTCGGTGAGCGGGTCGTGTTCGGCGTTGTGCTGGAGCTGCGCCTGCAGCCGGACGCGCTCGGTCACGTCCCGGCTGTTGAAGATCAAGCCGCCGTGATGGCGGTTGACGGTCGACTCGACGTTGAGCCAGCCCTCCCCGCTCTCGGCTCCGTTCGAGCGGGAGGCGCCCCCGTCGCCCGAGCGGAAGCGGCACTCGATGCGTGTGGTCGGTTCCTCCAGGGGGTTGGCGGCGAGGAAACGGCGCACCTCGTGCACCACGCAGCCCAGGTCCTCGGGGTGGATGAGGTCGGCCAGTTCGGAACCCACCAGATCCTCGGCCGGCCGGCCGTACACCCCGGCGGCGGCCGGGGAGACATAGCGCAGGACGCCGCTGGGCGCGGCGATCATGATGACGTCGCTGGAGCCCTGCACCAGGGAGCGGAAGTGGTTCTCCTTCTGCGCCAGTTCCTGGGTGAGGGTGATGTTGTCGAGCAGCATGATCCCCTGGCGCACGACGAGGGCGAGCACGACCGTGCCGCCGGTCAGCAGCACCACGCGGTCGACGCTGCGGCCGTTGAGCACGTTGTAGAGGATGCCCAGGGTGCAGACGGCGGCGGCGAGATAGGGCGTGAGGGCGGCCAGGGAACCGGTGATGGGCCGGGTGACCGGGTACCGGCTGTGATCGCCGCCCTGGGGAGCGGCCTGGTCCGGGCGCTGGGCGGCCGCCTGTGCGGACGGGTGCGCGGACGCGTGTGCGGACGTCTGTGCGGACGCGGCGTCCGTCGTGCGTGACGGTCCGTGGGGGCGCCCGGTGGGGCGCTGGCCGGGTACGTGTTCGTGCACCACACGCGTGTGCCCCTCATCCGCGGCCGACCGCTGCTGGCGGGAGGCGGCCCAGGGCGCGTACGCCAGGAGCAGCGAGCCCGCGAACCAGCCCGCGTCGAGGAGCTGGCCCGAGCGGTAGTTGTTGTGCAGCAGCGGGGAGGTGAACAGGGCGTCGCACATCACGGTCAACGCGAGCGCGCCGACGGCCGTGTTGACCGCCGTGCGGTTCACCGCCGTACGCCGGAAGTGCAGTACCAGGACCATGCTCACCAGGGCGATGTCGAGCAGCGGGTACGCGAGCGACAGGGCGGCGTGCGCCACGCTCGGTCCGTCGAACTTCGCCGCCTGGGCGAGCGCGAGGCTCCAGGACAGGGTGAGCAGCGAGCCCGCGATCAGCCAGGCGTCCAGGGCCAGACAGACCCAGCCCGCCTTCGACATGGGACGGGCGGCGAGCACGAGCAGCCCCACGATGGCGGGGGGCGCGAAGCACAGGAAGAACAGGTCGGCGAAGCTGGGGCTGGGCACCGGCCGCCCCAGGACCACCTCGTACCAGCCCCAGACCAGGTTGCCGAGGGCCGCCATCGCCGAGGAGATCGAGAACAGCAGCCAGGCGGGTCGAAAGCGGACGCGGCGGCGGCGCGCGTAGAGGAAGCAGGACACGGCGGCGGTGCCCGCAGCGGCGGTCAGTCCGAAGTCGCCCATGATCAGCGCGAGTCGGTCGGAGCCCCAGCCGAGCGCGGAACCGACGGCGTATCCCGCGCTCAGGAGGGCCAGCAGCAGTTGGTGGACCAGATGGGTCCCGGTGGCGCCCGTGGACGGCGGCGCGGTGCGCGGCGCCCCCGCCGAAGGCTGCGTCCGCAGCGCTCCGTCGAGGACGGACGTGGAGGTCGGCGGCGGACTCACCGGGTCCTCCCGGTCCGCGTCACTCCCGGATCCCTCGGGTCCCGGACCGCCGGTGGCGCGTGCTTGCCCTGGCCGGCGCACCGGTGGCGGTGGCGGCCGGGGTGAGTTCCGTGACCGTGTCGGCGCGTGGTGGAGCGCCAGGGTCGCCGCCGGCGGCTCCGCCGCGTCGGATCGTTCGTCCATAGGCCGTGCATCGCCCGTCGCCCCCCTCACAAGTCTGAAATGTCCATCCCTGACGCCGAACGTGCGCGGCGTAGCCCCTGTCGGGACGATACACCAGTCTCGTCACTCAGGGACATAGTTCCTCTACGCTGCGTGACGATCATCGGCATATGCGCCCGGAAGAGGTACGGACCGCGTCCGGAGGACTGCGGAGGGTGCCCGAACCCGGCTACAGGTGTGCCCCGCCCGTCACGATCCGTTCGCCGTGCCCGTAGTGAGGATCACGTTGCGCAGCGGCTCCCGGTTCACGAAGCGGCCCAACTGGTCCACCAGCAACCGCACCGCGCGGGGCAGGAAGGCGGAGGTGGGTCCGCCGACGTGCGGGCTCACGAGGACGCCCGGCGCGCTCCACAGCGGGTGGCCCGGGGGGAGCGGCTCGGGATCGGTGACGTCCAGCGCCGCGGTGAGACGGCCGCTCCCGACCTCGTCGAGCAGGGCCTCGGTGTCGACGACCCCGCCGCGGGCCACGTTCACGAGCAGCGCGCCGTCCTTCATCCGGGCCAGGAAACCGGCGTCGACGAGGCCGAGGGTGCTCTCGTTCAGCGGCGTGCAGAGGATCACCACGTCCGCTTCGGGCAGCAGGGCGGGAAGTTCGGCGATCGGATGCACGGGGCCGCGCGCCGTCGTGCGCCAGGAGCGCGCGACGCGCGCCACCCGCGCCACCTCGAAGGGCACGAGCCGGTCCTCGATGGCGGAGCCGATGGAGCCGTACCCGACGATGAGCACGTTCTTGTCGGCGAGCGCGGGCCGGAACCCGGCGAGCCACTCCCCCCGGTCCTGGGCACGGACGAAGTCGGGGATGCCGCGCAGCGACGCGAGGATCAGGGTGAGCGTGAGCTCGGCCGTGCTCGCCTCGTGCACCCCGCGCGCGTTGCAGAGCCGCACGCCGGGCCGCAGCGAGGCGAGGGCCGGCACCACGTGGTCGATGCCGGCGGACAGGGTCTGGACGACCTCCAGCGAGGTCATCTCCGGCAGCGGGCGCTGCCCGAGAGCCGCGGGCTTCATGTAGGGGACGACGTAGAAGGCGCAGTCGGCCGGGTCCGCCGGAAAGTCCTCCTCACCGTTCCAGAAGCGGTAGGTCGGCCCCTGCGGGAGGCCCTCGATCTCTTCCGGGGGAAGGGGAAGCCAGACGTCAGCGCTCATGGTCAGGAGGCTATGTCAGGTACGCGCGCGTGCAGAGGTTAGGTTGGGGGCTCGGGAGAAGGAGGGTCACGGGCAGGTGGAGCGCAGGACGATCGGCGCGGGGGCGCTCGAGGTGGGTGCCGTCGGTCTCGGGTGCATGCCGATGAGCTGGGCGTACAGCGGGTCCCGGCAGCGGGGCGACGAGTCGCTCCGGGCGGTGCGCCGGGCGCTGGACGCGGGCTCGTCCCTGCTGGACACCGCCGACATGTACGGCCCGTTCACCAACGAGCTGCTGGTGGGGCGGGCGTTGAAGGAGCGGCGCGAGGACGCGTTCGTGTCGACGAAGGTCGGTCTGCTCGTCGGCGAGCAGCACATCGTGGCCAACGGCAGGCCGGGATACGTGCGGCGGGCCTGCGACGCCTCCCTGCGGCGCCTCCAGACGGACGTCATCGACCTCTACCAGCTGCACCGGGCCGATCCGGAGGTCCCGGTCGAGGAGACCTGGGGCGCGATGGCCGAGCTCGTCCGGGCCGGCAAGGTGCGGGCGCTCGGGCTGTGCGCGGTGGGGGCCCGGGGCGGCCGCCGTTCCGGCGGGCTGTACGACGGAACGATTCGCCAGTTGCGGCGCGTCCAGCAGGTCTTCCCGGTGAGCGCCGTGGAGGCGGAGCTGTCGGTGTGGTCGCCCGAGGCGCTGGAGACCCTGCTTCCCTGGTGCGAGGCGCGTGGCGTGGGCTTCCTGGCGGCGATGCCGCTGGGCAACGGCTTCCTCACCGGCACGCTCACCCCCGGCCAGGGCTTCGAACCGGACGACATGCGCGCCCGGCACCCCCGTTTCACCGCCGAGATGATGGCCGCGAACCAGCCGATCGTCGTCGGTCTGCGCCGGATCGCCGCCCGGCACGGCGAGGCCGTGACGGCCGCGCAGGTGGCGCTGGCCTGGGTGCTCGCCCAGGGCCGGCACGTGATCCCGGTCCCGGGCGCCAAGCGGGAGCGCTGGGTGGCGGAGAACGCGGCGGCGGCCGGCCTGCGGCTGACGCCGCAGGATCTGACGGAGGTGGCGGAGCTGCCCGGGGCCCAGGGATCGTGGGAGTAGTCCCGCTTTCGGGTCGCGAAGGCCCGGATCGGGAACCCGTGGGACGTGTACGGCGTAGGACAGGTGAGACCCGCCGCAGGAACCGCCGCGTCGAAGGGACCAGGATCGTGCAACGTCGAGCTGTGTCGGCCGTGTTGGCCGCGAGTGCTCTGCTGGTGACCGCCGGCTGCTCCTCCGACGCCGGGGGGTCCTCGGCCGCCTCGGCCAGCGCGTCCCCGGGCAGTACGGCGGCCCAGGCCTCCCCGTCCGCCGAGACGACCCCGCCCGCGAAGGGCACGGTCAAGGTGGTGCGCACGGTCGCCGAGGGCCTGAACACGCCCTGGGGCCTCGCACCCCTCCCCGAGGGCGGCCTCCTGGTCGCTTCACGGGACGAGGGCACGATCACCCGGGTGGACACGGAGACGGGCGGGAAGACCGAGCTGGGCGAGGTGCCGGGGGTCTCGGCGGCGGGCGAGGGCGGTCTGCTGGGCCTCGCCCTCTCCCCCGACTACGCCTCGGACCACATGCTCTACGCCTACTTCACCTCGGCCTCGGACAACCGCGTCGTCCGGATGATCTACGACCCCGCGCGGCCCTCCGGCGACCAGCTCGGGGCGCCCGACACGGTCTTCAAGGGCATACCCAAGGGCATGATCCACAACGGTGGCCGGATCGCCTTCGGACCCGACCGGCTGCTCTACGTCGGCACCGGCGAGAGCGGCGACCGGGGTCTGGCCCAGGACAAGAAGTCCCTCGGCGGCAAGATCCTCCGGCTGACCCCGGAGGGCGAGCCGGCCGCCGGCAACCCGTTCCCGGACTCCGCCGTGTACTCGTACGGCCACCGCAATGTGCAGGGGCTGGCCTGGGATTCCAAGCAGCGCCTGTTCGCCGCGGAGTTCGGCCAGGACACGTGGGACGAACTGAACGCGATCGCGCCGGGCGCCGACTACGGCTGGCCTGCGGCCGAGGGCAGGTCCGACGACAGCGCGTTCCGCGACCCGGTGTCCCAGTGGCACACCGACGACGCCTCGCCCAGCGGCATCGCCTACGCCGAGGGCTCGATCTGGATGGCGGGCCTGAGGGGGCAGCGCCTGTGGCGGATCCCGCTGAAGGGCACGGCGGCCTCGGCGGACCCGCAGGCCTTCCTCCAGGGCGACCACGGCCGGCTGCGCACGGTGGTGTCGGCGGGCGGCGACAAGCTGTGGGTCACGACCAGCAACACGGACGGCCGCGGCGACCCGGCGAAGGGGGACGACCGGATCCTGGAGCTGGAGGTGAGCTGAGAGCCGGAGGTGAGCCGAGCGGGGTCACTCGTCCCCGTCGGCCGGCGGCTCGGAGGGCCGTACCACGACCTTTCCGGACGCGAGGTCTATCGGCCCGCGCCCGGGATCGCCGTCGCCGACGTCCTCCCTGGTCAGTTCCAGCCGGTTCTGCTCGTCCCGGGTGTGCTTGCGGCCCGGCGCGAAGAGGTCCTCGAATGCGTTGAACATCGTTCTCCCAAGCCGGGCCGGATCACGGTCGGCGCCTGTACGGCTCCTCCCTGGTGGCCTGCCCCATTATCGCGCGATCAGCCGTTCTTCGGCCTCCGGCGGGAACAGCCCCAGCCGGTGCGCCACCGCCGCCGCCTCGCCGCGGCCCGAGACGTCGAGCTTGGACAGGATGTTCGAGACGTGGACGCTCGCCGTCTTCGGGGAGATGAAGAGCACCTCGGCGATCTGGCGGTTGGTGCGGCCGTCCGAGACCAGGCGCAGGACGTCGCGCTCCCGGCTGGTCAGACCCAGCGTCGCCAGCGGGTCGGCGGGCCCGGCCGCGGTGTCCGGCTCGATCGCGGCCGGGGCCAGGGGCAGCCGGGCGCGCCGGCCGAGCCGGGCGACGGCTTCGGCGAGGGGACGGGCGCCGAGGTGCGTGGCGACCGCGTGGACGAGGCGCAGCAGCTCGGCGGCCCGGTCGCGTTCGTCGTCGCCGCCGACGGAGAGCAGCGCCTCGGCCAGGCGGTGCCGGGTGCGGGCGAGGTCGTAGGGCCGTTCCAGGCACTCGAAGGCGGCGACCACCTCGGACCAGTCCTCCGGATCGGTCCGGCCCTCGGCGCGCAGGAGTTCGGCGCGGACCCAGCGTTCGTGGGCCTGCCAGACGGGGGCGATCGTGGCGAGCCGCTTGGCGGCGGCCCGGACGCGGTCGACGAGGTCGGCGCGCCCGGCGTCGGCGGCGGGCGTCGCGCGGGCGTCGCCCTCGGCGGAGGCCGCGGCGAGCAGCAGGGGCCAGGCGTAGCGCTGGGTGCCGGGGCGGAAGTCCTGTTCGAGGGCGCTAGCGAAGTGGGCGCGGGCCTCCAGCGGGCGGCCCTGGGCGGCGGCGAGTCCGACGGCGAGGCGGGTCAGCGGCAGCTGGTGCTGAGGGGCGTGTTCGTGGGAGCCGAAGAAGCCCTGGGCGGCGGTCAGTTGGCTTCCGGCTTCGGTGAGGTCGCCGCGGGCGAGGGCGAGTTCGGCGCGGAGACAGGCGTGACAGCCCCGGACGGCCACGCCCTGGGCCACCCGTCCGGCGGCGGCGCAGGCACGGTCGGCCTCGTCCCAACGGCCCAGGGAGAGAAGCGACTCGGCGAGGTTGCCCCACACCCAGGCCTCGGTGTCGGGCGGTCCGTGCCGCTCGGCGAAGGCGAGACCCTCCTCCAGGATCGGCACGGCCTCCCGGGAGCGGCCGATCCCCTCCAGTTCGGAGGGGAGGTTGACGTAGGCGTTCAGCGCGACGGAGGGGGTGTCCTCGGCGAGCGCCCGTTCCCTGACCTCGTGCAGCTCGGCGAGCCCGGCCTCGATGTGCCCGGCGTCGACCATGAGGACGCCGAGGAGCTGGCGGGCGTCGAGCTCGATCTCGCGGGCACCGACCATGCGGGCGTACTGCACGGCCCGTTCAGCGGCCCCGTAGGCCTCGGGGCCGGGGGCGTGGACCAGGGACCAGTTGGCGATGTGGGTGAGCACCTCGGCGTGCACCTCGTTGGGCGGCAGGCCGCGCACCAGGTCCTGGGCGGTGGCCAGTTCCTCGCGGCCGCTGCCCCGGCCCAGGGAATGCGTCAGCCGGGAGCGCTGCACCCAGAACCAGGCGGAGCGCAGCGGATCGTCCTCGTCCTCCAGCAGGCGCAGCGCCCGCTTGGTGATCTTCAGGGCGCGTTCGCGTTCCCCGCAGTAGCGCCCGGCGACGGCGGCCTCGGCCATCAGGTCGAGATAGCGCAGCGGTGTGGTGGCCGGATCGCAGCCGCACGGAGGATAGGCCTCCGTGTAGTCGACGGGGCGCAGGGCGGCCCGGGTGACCTCGGGCGCCGTATCCCACAGCTCCATCGCCCTTTCCAGCAGCCGTAGTTGCTCGCTGTGGGCGCGTCGGCAGCGGGCCTCGACGGAGGCGTCCAGGACGGCGGGCAGGGCCTTCGCCGGGTCGTGCGCGTGGTACCAGTAGCTCGCCAGCCGCATGACGCGTTCGTCGGCGGGGACGAGGGCCGGGTCGGCCTGGAGCGCCTCGGCGTAACGGCGGTTGAGGCGGGCGCGTTCGCCGGGGAGCAGGTCGTCGCTCACGGCCTCACGGACCAGGGAGTGGCGGAAGCGGTAGCCGTCGCCGTCGTGGGTGGTGAGCAGGATGTTGGCGCCGACGGCGGCGCGCAGGGCCTCGGTCAGGTCGTCCTCGGCGAGCCGGGCGACGGCGTCGAGCAGCCGGTACTCGACGGTGGAGCCGCCCTCGGCGATGATCCGGGCGACTTTCTGGGCGCTCTCGGGCAGCGCCTCGACGCGGACGAGCAGCAGGTCGCGCAGGGTGTCGGTGAGGCGGGTGCAGCAGCCCTCGTGTGCCGCGACGGCGAGTTCCTCGACGAAGAAGGCGTTGCCGTCGGAGCGTTCGAAGATGTCGTCGACCTGGGCGGGGTCGGGTTCGGCGGCGAGGATGCCGGCGACCTGGCGGCAGACCTCGTCCCGGGTGAAGCGGGCGAGTTCGAGGCGCTGGACGGTGCGCAGCCGGTCGAGCTCGGCGAGCAGGGGGCGCAGCGGATGGCGGCGGTGGATGTCGTCGGCGCGGTAGGTGGCGAGGACGACGAGGCGGCCGGTGCGCAGGGTGCGCAGCAGGTAGGACAGCAGGTGGCGGGTGGAGGCGTCGGCCCAGTGCAGGTCCTCCAGGGCGACCACGACCGTGCGCTCGGCGGCGACGCGCTCCAGGAGGCGGGCGGTGAGTTCGAAGAGGCGGGCCATGCCCTCCTCGTCGTGGCGTCGTCCGGGGGCCGTCTCCCGCAGTTCGGGCAGCAGCCGGGCGAGTTCCTCCTCCTGGCCGGCCGCGGCGGCGGCCAGTTCGTCCGGCAGGGCCCGGCGCAGGGCCCGCAGCGCGGTGGAGAACGGGGCGAACGGCAGTCCGTCGGCGCCGATCTCGACGCAGCCGCCGAGCGCGACGACGGCGCCCCCGCGGTGGGCGGCCGCGGTGAACTCCTCGACGAGTCTGGTCTTGCCGACGCCGGCCTCACCGCCGATGAGCAGCGCCTGCGGCTCTCCCGCGGTGGCGCGGGAGAGCGCGTCGTCCAGGGTGTGCAACTCGTCGGCGCGACCGACGAAGACGGGGCTGACGGACCGGGTCTCCACGGGGGCGAGCATCGCACGCGGGTGCGACGACGGCCCAGCGGATATCGCCGGGGCCCCGGCCGGAGGGCGGCCGACCCCCGTGCGGCCGCCCTCCCCCGCCCCCGCTCTCACGCCGGGCGGGCGAACCGGAGCCGATCGAGGAAGTGGGTATGCGATGCGCTCCCGGCGCCGCCGTCCGATCGCTCGGCGGCGCGTTCGGCGGCCTCGCGACGGGCGGCGCGACGGCCGCGGACCAGCCGGCGGGCCAGTCGCTCGTGCTCGGCCCGGCGGCGCATTTCGGCGGAACGGGCCTGCTGAAGCTCGTACTCGTACATGGTGTGTCCCCTGAGAGGTCGGTTGTTCCGGCTTCGCTCTTCGCGATGCCTCCACCTTCGTCTCCCAGGGGGGTCCGCCACATCGGGAGAGTTCCGCATCTTCCGCGGCGGTCGGCGCCTTAGACGTGACCGAGGGGCCTTAGAACGTCCGTGAGTGGCTCACGGTCGTCCTAAGGCCCCTCGTGGCCTGCGGGTACTCAGCTCGCGGACGGCAGCCCGAGCAGGGCGTCGGTGTACTTGAGCACGGCCAGCAGCAGGCCGATGACGCCGAGCGCGACGCCGGCCCAGGAGACGGACTTGATCCACGGGGCCTGCGGCCTGCCGGGGGCGCCGAAGGCGGGCCGGGCCAGGACGACCACACCGATGATCAGCGCGGCCAGCGCGAACAGGCCGGCCCACAGCGCGGTGGTCTGCCAGGCGTCGCCGTAGACCTCCTTGATCTGGGTGGCCACGCCGGCGCTCGACGAGGTCTGGAGCTGGCCGACCAGCGTCTCGCGGGCGGCGGCGACGGTGCCGATCCAGCCGCCGGTGAGCGACACGAGACCCAGCGCGGCGGAGACCACGGCGCCGGCGCCCTGGCCGACGCCGGTGGAGCCCTTGTCGGCGCCCTCCTCGGCGAGGACCTCGTCACCGTCCTCGGTGTCGTCGGCGGCGGCGTCCTCGACGGCCTCCGCCTCGGTCGCCTCGTCCGGTGCCCCGGTCTTCGTGACGTTCACCTTCTCCTCGTCGCGCTTCGCCTCGGTACCGGATTCCGTGCCGGCCTCGTCCACAGTCTTGGTTCCCATACCTCGCACCGTACGGACGCTCTCTGAGAGGTCCCTTAATGATCGTTGTGAGCGCCGCGCGCACGTGCGTCGCGCCACTCCTGGGCGAGCACGGACCACACCTCGAGGTCGTGCCGCACCCCACGATAGGGGTACGCCTGTCTGCGGACCCCGTCGCGGGTCATCCCCAGCCGCCGTGCGACGTCGAGGCTGGCGGTGTTGCCCGCGGAGGCGACCCATTCGACCCGCTGGATCCCGCGCTGCTCCACCGCGAAGTCGATCAGCACCCGCATGGCCCGGGTGACCAGGCCGCGCCCGACGGCGGCGGGTTCGAGCCAGCAGCCGACCTCGGTGTTCGCGTCCCGGGCGTCGAAGTTCAGGAAGAGGACACCGCCCACGAGCTTGCCGTCCAGCCACAGGCCGTGCAGCGAGCCGGTGTCGGCGGCGCGCATGTCGGCGTACCGCTGGAGCGTCTCCCGTGCGGTGGCCACGTCGGTGGCCTTCGACCCGAACGGGACGTACTGGTTGATGAACTCCCGGCCGCGCTCCAGATGCGCCAGGAACTCCTCCGCGTGCCAGGGCTCCAGCGGGCGCAGTTCGGCCCCGTCCTCACCCAGCGGTATCGCGTACATCCGGCCGTCGCTCCTTCTCCATCGCCTCGACCACCTCGGTGAGCCTCTCATGGGCGGCACGGCACTCGGGCGGCTCGATGCTGATCCGCGGCAGGTGCCGGTCGAGACGGCGGGGCAGCCACCAGTTGGCGCTGCCGAGCAGGTGCATCAGGGCGGGGACCAGCAGCGTCCGCAGGACGAACGCGTCGAGCGCGACGGCGGCGGCGAGGGCGATGCCGAACATGGCGATCACCCGGTCGCCGCTGAGCACGAAGGCGAGGAAGACGGAGATCATGATGACGGCGGCGGAGTTGATCACCCGGCTGGTCTCCGCGAGGCCGACCCGGACGGCGCGCCGGTTGTCGCCGGTCTCCAGCCACTCCTCGTACATCCGGCTGACCAGGAACACCTGGTAGTCCATGGAGAGGCCGAACAGAACCGACACCATGATCACGGGAAGGAAGGGCTCGATGGGCCCCGCGCGGCCGAGCCCCAGCAGCTCGCTGCCCCAGCCCCACTGGAACACGGCTACGACGATCCCGAAGGCGGCGGCGACGGCGGCGACGTTCATCACGGCGGCCTTGAGCGGTATCCCGACGGACCGGAAGGCGAGCAGGAGCAGCAGACAGCCCAGGCCGATGACGACGCCGACGAACAGCGGGAGCTTGCCGACGATGACGTCCGCGAAGTCGTCGTAGCCGGCCGTCACCCCGCCGACGTGCACGTCGAGGGAGGTGCCGGTCTCGGCGCGGGGCAGCACCTCGGTGCGCAGCCGGTCGACGAGGTCGCTGGTGCGCTGGGACTGCGGGGCGGAGTCGGGGACGACGGTGAGGTACGCGGTGCGGCCGCCGGAGCCGAAGGTCACCGGCGTCACCGAGGCCACGCCCTCGGTGACGCGCAGGGCGGTGTCGAGGTTGTCGAGGGCGAGCCGGTCCTCGGCGCCCGCGACACGCGTCACCAGGGTCAGCGGACCGTTCACCCCGGGGCCGAAGCCCTCGGCGAGGAGGTCGTAGGCCTGCCGGGTGGTGGCCGACTCGGGGCCGTTGCCCTGGTCGGAGGTGCCCAGGCGGAGGGAGAGGGTGGGGACGGCGAGGACCGCGATGACGACGAGGGCGAACGCGCCGAGCAGTTTCGGGTGGCGCTCCACGAACGCCGACCAGCGGGCGGCGAGCCCGGTCGGCAGCTCCGGCCGGGGTCCGTGTTCGGCGAGCCTGCGGCGTTCGCGGCGGCTGAGGGCGCGCATCCCGATGAAGGAGAGCAGGGCCGGCAGCAGCGTCACGGACGCGGCGACCGTCAGGAGCACGGTCAGGGAGGCGGCGATCGCCACGCCGTTGAGGAAGCTCAGGCGCAGGATCAGCATGCCGAGCAGGGCTATGCACACCGTGGCGCCCGCGAAGACGACCGCGCGTCCGGTGGTGGCGACGGCGCTCGCGGCGGCCTCGGGGACCGTGAGTCCCCGCTTCAGTCCGCGCCGGTGTCTGGTCACGATGAACAGCGCGTAGTCGATGCCGACGCCGAGCCCGACGAGCAGGCCGAGCATGGGCGCGAAGTCGGCGACGGTCATGGCGTGACCGAGGAGCACGATGCCCGCGTACGCGGTGCCGACGCCGACCAGGGCGGTGGCGATGGGCAGGGCGGAGGCGGCGAGGGACCCGAAGGCGAGGAACAGCACCAGCGCGGCGACGACCACGCCGACCACCTCGGCGAGATGTCCGCCGGAGGACTCGGTGAGGCCGATCGCGGAGCCGCCCAGCTCCACCTGGAGCCCGTCGGTCGCGGCGGCTTCCGCGGTGCGGACGACGGCCCGTGCCGCGGCCTCGTCGACGTCCCCGGCGCGGTCCTCGAAGGTGACGGTGGCGTACGCCGTGTGCCCGTCCTTGCTGATCCGCGCCTCGCCCTGGTCGTCGTAGGGGCCGTCGACGGAGGCCACGCCGGGCAGGTCGGCGATCTCGTCCAGGGCGCGGTTCATGGTCTGTTCGACGTCGGCGGCGCGGACGGAGGCCGAGGGGGTGTGCCAGACGACGGCGGCGCTGTCGCCGCCGAGGTCCGGGAATCCCGCCGTGAGCAGCCGGGTGGCGCGGTCGGACTCGGTGCCGGGGACTGCGTAGTCGTCGGAGTACGCGGAGCCGGCGGCGAGCGCGGCGGTCGCCGTGCCGCCGAGAGCGAGGAGCCAGATCAGCACCGCCATGAGGCGGTGGCGAACACACCAGCGTGCGAGGGCTGCCACTTGACGTGCTCCCGGAAGGTGAATGGTGGATCTTTGACCGGGAACCCTGGTGTCCGACCTGAACAGCCCGCAAAGAACGTATGAGCGATGTGAGGTCACTCTTGCAGGAGAAGTTGATCGTTTGCGGCGATCGTGGGGCTTTTCACAGGAATGCGAGGCGGATCACAGGA
Source organism: Streptomyces sp. 3330 (assembly GCF_031456635.1). NCBI lineage: Bacteria > Bacillati > Actinomycetota > Actinomycetes > Kitasatosporales > Streptomycetaceae > Streptomyces > Streptomyces sp. 3330. The sequence goes on along the minus strand of NZ_JAVDVA010000012.1, from coordinate 75,317 downwards.
CGATAACGGCCCACGTGTCCGACCTCGCCGGGCGTGCGTCCGCCTCGCGCGGCACGTGTCAGTCGGCCTGGTCGCCGATCGCCATCACCATCACGCCGGCGATCAGCAGCCACAGCGCGCGCCGGGTGCGGCCGCGGGAGCCCAGGAGGGCGGCGAGGGCGCAGACGGCGGCGCCGAGGGCGTAGGCCGCCGGGACGAGGGCGGGGGCGGAGCCGGTGAGGCGCAGGAGGGACGCGGCGAGTCCGGCGAGGGTGAGCAGCGCTCCGGTGCCGATCGCCGTCCAGCGGGCCCGCCGGGCGTCCTCGATGCCGTGTTCCTCGTCCGTGACGTGGTCCGCGTCGTCGTCCGGGCCGTCCGGTTCGGCCGCGTCGGCGGCTTCGGTCGCTCCGGTCGTTCCGGGTCGCGGGCCGTCGTGTATGTCGTCCTGGGTGTCGGAGTCGGTTCGTGCCCTCATGGCGGGCGAGCGTAGCGCGTCGGGCCCAGAAGAGGGACGCCCGGGGGGAATACGCCGGTGCGGCGCATTCCCCCCGGGCGGGTGGAGAACGGCGGGATCAGCCCTCGCTGACGCCCAGCTTCTCCAGGATCAGCTCCTTGACGCGGGCCGCGTCGGCCTGCCCGCGCGTCGCCTTCATCACCGCGCCGACCAGGGCGCCGGCCGCGGCCACCTTGCCGCCGCGGATCTTGTCGGCGATGCCCGGGTTGCCGGCGATGGCCTCCTCGACGGCGGTGGTGAGCGCGCCCTCGTCGGAGACGACCTTCAGACCGCGCTTCTCGACGACCTCGTCCGGGGTGCCCTCGCCGGCGAGGACGCCCTCGATGACCTGACGGGCCAGCTTGTCGTTCAGATCACCCTTGGACACCAGCTCGGTGACCCGCGCGACCTGCTGCGGCGTGATCGCCAGCTCGTCGAGCGAGACGCCCGACTCGTTGGCGCTGCGGGCCAGTTCGCCCATCCACCACTTGCGGGCGGAGGCCGCGTCGGCGCCGGCGTCGATGGAGGCGACGATCAGGTCCAGCGCGCCGGCGTTGAGGATCGACTGCATGTCCGCGGCGGAGATGCCCCACTCGGCGAGCAGCCGGTTGCGGCGGGCCAGCGGCAGCTCCGGCAGACCGCTCCGGATCTCCTCGACCCACGCACGGGACGGGGCGATCGGCACCAGGTCGGGCTCCGGGAAGTACCGGTAGTCCTCGGCCTCCTCCTTCACGCGGCCCGAGGTCGTCGACCCGGTGTCCTCGTGGAAGTGGCGGGTCTCCTGGACGATCGTGCCGCCGCCGTCGAGCACGGCGGCGTGCCGCTGGATCTCGAAGCGGGCCGCGCGCTCCACGGACCGCAGCGAGTTCACGTTCTTCGTCTCGGACCGGGTGCCGAACTTCTCCTGGCCGTGCGGGCGCAGCGACAGGTTCACGTCGCAGCGCATCTGGCCCTGCTCCATGCGGGCCTCGGAGACGCCGAGCGCCTTGATCAGCTCGCGCAGCTCACGGACGTACGCCCGCGCGACCTCGGGGGCGCGCGCGCCCGCTCCCTCGATCGGCTTGGTGACGATCTCGATCAGCGGGATGCCCGCGCGGTTGTAGTCCAGCAGGGAGTGGGACGCGCCGTGGATACGGCCGGTGGCGCCGCCGACGTGCAGCGACTTGCCGGTGTCCTCCTCCATGTGGGCGCGCTCGATCTGCACCCGGAAGGTCTCGCCGTCCTCCAGCTGGACGTCGAGGTAGCCGTCGAAGGCGATCGGCTCGTCGTACTGGGAGGTCTGGAAGTTCTTCGGCATGTCCGGATAGAAGTAGTTCTTCCGGGCGAAGCGGCACCACTCGGCGATCTCGCAGTTCAGCGCGAGACCGATCTTGATCGCGGACTCGATGCCGATCGCGTTGACGACCGGAAGCGCGCCCGGCATGCCGAGGCAGGTGGGGCAGGTCTGCGAGTTGGGCTCGGCGCCCAGCTCGGTCGAACACCCGCAGAACATCTTCGTCTTGGTGCCGAGTTCGACATGGACCTCGAGGCCCATGACGGGGTCGTACGACGCCAGCGCGTCCTCGTACGACACCAGGTCGGTCGTGGTGGTCACGGTGAAACTTCCCTCTCAGCCCAGCAGGACGTCGTCGTCGCCCAGCCGCTTCAGCTCGCGGTAGAGGATGGCGAGGCCGGTGACGATGGCGACGGCGGACACGGTGGCGTCGATCAGGACCAGGGTGTCCTTCTCGGCGCGGGCCTTCTTCAGCCGCTTGGCGACGCCGAACGCGCCGAACGCGGTGCCGGCGATGGACAGGTACGTACCGGACTTGGACTTCTTGAAGCCCTTGGCCTTGTTCAGTGCGCTCACAGCGACGGAGCCTCCTCGAGAAGCGGGTGCCCCCACCTTTCCACGAAGGCGGCCTCGACGGCGGCGCCGACCTTGTACAGCCGGTCGTCCTTCAGCGCCGGGGCGATGATCTGGAGACCGACCGGGAGGTTGTCCTCCGGGGCGAGGCCGCAGGGCAGCGACATGGCCGCGTTGCCCGCGAGGTTGGTCGGGATGGTGCACAGGTCGGCCAGGTACATCGCCATCGGGTCGTCGGCGCGCTCGCCGATCGCGAAGGCGGTGGTCGGCGTCGTGGGCGACACGATCACGTCGACCTGCTCGAAGGCTTTCTCGAAGTCCCGCGTGATGAGCGTGCGGACCTTCTGGGCCGAACCGTAGTACGCGTCGTAGTAGCCCGAGCTCAGGGCGTACGTGCCGAGCATGATGCGGCGCTTGACCTCGGGGCCGAAGCCCGCCTCTCGGGTGAGAGAGGTGACCTCCTCCGCCGAGTGGCTGCCGTCGTCGCCGGTCCGCAGGCCGTAGCGCAGGCCGTCGAAGCGCGCGAGGTTGGACGAGCACTCGGACGGCGCGATCAGGTAGTACGCCGACAGGGCGAGGTCGAAGGACGGGCAGTCCAGCTCGACGATCTCGGCGCCCAGTTCCTTCAGCAGCGCGACGGACTCGTCGAACCGCTGGATGACGCCGGCCTGGTAGCCCTCGCCGCGGAACTGCTTCACGACACCGACGCGCATGCCCTCGACGCTGCCGTTGCGGGCGGCCTCGACGACCGGCGGGACGGGCGCGTCGATGGACGTGGAGTCCAGCGGGTCGTGCCCGGCGATGACCTCGTGCAGCAGCGCCGCGTCCAGGACCGTACGGGCGCAGGGGCCGCCCTGGTCGAGGGAGGACGAGAAGGCGACCATGCCGTACCGCGAGACCGCGCCGTAGGTCGGCTTCACGCCGACCGTGCCGGTGACGGCGGCCGGCTGGCGGATCGAGCCGCCGGTGTCGGTGCCGATGGCCAGGGGCGCCTGGAAGGAGGCGAGCGCGGCGGAGGAGCCGCCGCCGGAGCCGCCGGGGATCTTGGTGAGGTCCCAGGGGTTGCCGGTCGGGCCGTAGGCGCTGTTCTCGGTGCTCGACCCCATGGCGAACTCGTCCATGTTGGTCTTGCCGAGGATGACGACGTCGGCGGCCTTGAGCCGCTTGGTGAGCGTCGCGTCGTACGGCGGGATCCAGCCCTCAAGGATCTTCGAACCGACGGTCGTCGGGATGCCCTCGGTGGTGAAGATGTCCTTGAGCGCGAGCGGGACGCCGGCCAGCGGGCCGAGCTTCTCGCCCCGCTCCCGCTTCTCGTCGACGGCGCGGGCCTGGGCCAGCGCGCCCGCACGGTCGACGTGCAGGAAGGCGTGGACCTTCTCGTCCACGGCCTCGATGCGCGCCAGGTGCGCCTCGGTGACCTGGACGGCCGTGAGCTCGCCGGAGGCGATCTTCGCGGCGGTCTCGGCGGCCGTGAGCTTGATGATGTTGACGTTGTCCGTCATGGCGGTTTAGTCCTCCCCCAGGATCTGCGGCACCTTGAAACGCTGCTGCTCCTGGGCCGGGGCGCCGGAGAGCGCCTGCTCGGGGGTGAGCGACGGACGGACCTCGTCCGCCCGCATGACGTTCGTCAGCGGGAGCGGGTGCGAGGTCGGCGGTACGTCTTGGTCGGCGACCTCGCTGACGCGGGCGACCGCGCCGATGATGTCGTCCAGCTGTCCCGCGAAGTGTTCGAGCTCTTCGGGCTTCAGCTCCAGACGCGCCAGCCGGGCGAGGTGGGCGACCTCCTCGCGCGTGATGCCAGGCATGCAGCGTTCCTCTGGGGTGGAGTGAGTGAGTGTGTGGTTTGGCCCAATCCTAGGGGGCCGCGCAGCATGCCCGTGAAACGGTTTGCCTCGCTCTCCGCCTTCTCGCCGGCTTCCACCCGGCTTCCGCGCCCTCGGCGGGCCTCACCGCACGGGAAAGCGGTGGACGGCCGAACGGGCGGACCCAGGGGCCTGCTACTCGTCGGAGGCCGCTGCCGGGAGTGCCGCAGCGGGGCGCTGCCAGCCGCGTGAGCCGCGGGCCCGCAGCCACGCGGTGGTCTCCTCCGGGGGCATCGCCGCGGCCACCAGCCAGCCCTGGACGGCGTCGCAGCCCAGGTCGCGCAGCCGTTCCCAGGTCTCGTCGTCCTCGACGCCCTCGGCGACCACCAGCAGCCCGAGCGAATGCGCGAGGTCGACCGTGCACCGCACGATCTCGGCGTCCTCGGTGTCGACGGCCAGCCGGGCCACGAAGGAGCGGTCGATCTTCAGTTCGCTCACGGGCAGCCGGCGCAGGTGCACCAGGGAGGAGTAGCCCGTCCCGAAGTCGTCCAGCGACATCTTCACGCCGTGTCCGGTCAGGCCGTTCAGGGTGTCCGCGGCGCGCTGCGGGTCCTCCAGCAGGACGTGCTCCGTTATCTCCAGTTGGAGCGCTCCCGCGGGCACTCCGTGCCGGGCCAGCCGGGCCGCGACGGAGCCCGCGAAGCCCGGGGTGTGCACGTCACGGGGGGAGACGTTGACCGCGACCGGCACGAACAGCCCCTGGGCCCGCCACCGCGCGACCTGGCCGAGCGCCCTCTCCAGCACGTACTCCGTCAGATGGGGCATGAGCCCGGACGACTCGGCGATCGCTATGAACTCGTCCGGCGGCACCTTCCCGCGCTCCGGGTGCACCCAGCGGACCAGCGCCTCCAGCCCCGCCACCTGTCCGTCGAAGCGGACCTTCGGCTGGTAGTGCAGCTCGACCTCGTGGGCGTCGAGCGCGCGGCGCAGGTCGCCGAGGAGGCCGAGCCGGTCGGGGGTGTTGGAGTCGCGCTTGGACTCGTAGACCTCCACGCCCGTGCGGTCCCGCTTGGCCTGGTACATCGCCACGTCGGCCCGGCGCAGCATGCCCTCCGCGTCGAGGGCGTGGTCGGGGAAGACGGCGACGCCCGCGCTGGCCTCCAGGACGAGGGTGAGCCCGTCGAGGTCGAGCGGCGAGCCGAGGTCGGAGACCAGTCCGCGGGCGATGCGCGACGCCGAGGTCGTCGAGTCGGCCACGGGCAGTAAGACGGCGAACTCGTCCCCGCCGAGCCGCGCCACCTCCGCCCCGCGCGGCAGCGCGAGCTTCAGCCGCTCGGCTATCTGGAGCAGCAGCCGGTCGCCGGCGAGATGACCGAGGGTGTCGTTGACCGAGCGGAAGCGGTCGAGGTCTATCAGCATCAGGGCGGCCCGGGCGCCGATGCGCTCCGCGTCGTCCAGGGCGGTCCAGATGCGCTCCAGCAGCCACTGGCGGTTGGGCAGCCCGGTGAGCGGGTCGCGCAGCTGCTCCTCGGCGCGGGCGCGGGCGATCCACAGGGTGGAGTCGAGGGCGATGAGCGGGATGGCGAAGAGCGGCAGCAGGATCGGCTTGGCCACGGCCACCACGCAGATCAGCGGCGCGATGCCCAGCAGGGCGACCGCGACCAGGCCCTGTCGGACCAGGGCCGTACGGGCGACGGTGGGCAGTCCGCCGGCGCGCGGGGCGTGCAGGTACCAGAGCAGGACCCGGGTGACCGCGAGGTAGGCGACGGCGACCAGGACCACCTGAGGTCCGGTGTAGACCGTCCAGTTGTCGGGGGTCCAGGGCCGCTCCACGGACGGTATCGGCCCGCAGGCGGCCAGCAGCAGCGCGCCCGCGCCGATGCCGAGGATGTCCACCGCGCCGTGCAGGACGCCCTGCCGCCAGCGGTGGCGCCGGGCTATGCCCACCAGGACGACGACGGTGAGGCTGACCAGTCCTGCGGGCACCCAGCCGTACAGCAGCAGGACGGCGAGGGTGAGCGCGGCGCCGGAGCCGGTGCCGCCCCACCAGCGGGCGCGGCCGAGCAGGACCAGATGGCCGACGATGACGCCGGCCAGCACGGCGAGGGCCCAGCCGGCCGTGCCGGACGGGAACAGCGCGTGGTGGCCGGTGAAGGCGCGGTAGAAGCCGGCGCCGAGGGCGAAGGCGGCCGCGGAGACGACCGAGGCGGGCAGCGCGGGCCAGGCCTGGTGCCGGTCGGCCTCGCTCTCGGGCATCCCGGGGTGCGGGGCGGAGGTGACGCGGAGTTCCGGGGCGGGGTGCGGCGACGTGTACGGCGCGGTGTGCGGCACGTAGGCCTCCGCGCCCGCGGGCCGTTCGGAGCGCGCCGTCCACCGGCTCCCCCACCAGACGCCGGCGACCCGGCGTCGGCGCAGCCGTGCGTCCGGGGCGGCGCTCTCGGTCGGTTCCATTCCCGTCCCTCTCACAGCCGGCGGTGCCCACACCACGCGACCCGTTGCCCGACAACCCCGGGCGGCGCCGCGTCGGAGAACCCTTCCTCCTGCTCGCCAGGAGCACGGGGGTGCACCGGCCGCGGCTGGGCACGGCAGGCGCACGTCTCAACAGTAGGCCGCGGAAGGCTTCCACGGGCAGCGGTCGTCGACGGTTGCCCGAATGCGCCCCGGCCACCCGTATGCATCTGGTATGCGCCGATCGGGTGACCTTCAACCGCCACGCGCGCTACTCCTCGGTCGGAAGGGCCACTTCGGCAGCCGCCTCGGGTCCCTGTTCCAGGAGGACGGTGAAGCCGTCCTCGTTCAGGACCGGCACCTTCAACTGCATCGCCTTGTCGTATTTCGATCCCGGATTGTCACCCACAACAACGAAAGATGTCTTCTTCGAAACCGAACCGGTCACCTTCGCCCCTTGGTTCTGCAGGGCGTCCTTGGCGCCGTCGCGGGTGAACTGCTCGAGCGTGCCGGTGACGACCACCGTCAGCCCTTCGAGGGGGCGCGGTCCCTGGTCCTCCCCGGAGCCCTCCTCCTCCATGCGGACGCCGGCGGCCCGCCACTTGCGCAGGATCTCCTGGTGCCACTCCTCCGCGAACCACTCCTTGAGCGAGGCGGCGATGATGGCGCCCACCCCGTCGGTGGCCGCCAGCTCCTCCTCCGACGCCTGCTCGATGCGCTCGATCGAGCGGAACTCGCGGGCCAGCGCCTCGGCCGCGACCGGTCCGACATGACGGATGGACAGGCCGGTGAGAATGCGCGCCAGCGGGCGTTCCTTGGCGGCGGCGATGTTCTCCAGCATGGCGACGGCGTTCTTCTTCGGTTCGCCCTGCTGGTTGGCGAAGACCGTGACGATCTTCTCCTCACCCGTCTTCGGGTCCCGCTTGGGCAGCCCGCTGTCCTGGTCGAGGACGTACGCCTTGATGGGCAGCAGCCGCTCGATGGTGAGGTCGAAGAGGTCGCCCTCGTCCCGCAGCGGCGGGTCGGCCGGCTCCAGCGGGTTGGTGAGGGCCGCCGCGGCGACGTAACCGAACTGCTCGATGTCCAGCGCCTTGCGGCCGGCCAGGTAGAACACCCGCTCGCGCAACTGGGCCGGGCAGGTACGGGCGTTGGGACAGCGCAGGTCGATGTCCCCCTCCTTCATCGGCCGCAGCGCCGTACCGCACGCCGGGCACTCGGCCGGCATCACGAACTCGCGCTCGCTGCCGTCGCGCAGGTCGGCGACCGGACCGAGGATCTCCGGGATCACGTCACCGGCCTTGCGCAGCACCACGGTGTCGCCGATCAGGACGCCCTTGGCCTTGACGACCTCCTGGTTGTGCAGGGTCGCGAACTCAACCTCGGAGCCCGCCACCGTGACCGGCTCGACCTGGGCGTACGGCGTCACGCGGCCGGTACGGCCGACGCCCACCCGGATGTCGACGAGCTTGGTGTTGACCTCCTCCGGCGCGTACTTGTAGGCGATCGCCCAGCGGGGCGCGCGGGCCGTGGCGCCGAGCCGCCCCTGGAGGCGGATCTCGTCGAGCTTGACGACCACGCCGTCGATCTCGTGCTCCACCGAGTGCCGGTTCTCGCCGTAGTAGGCGATGAACGCCCGTACGTCGTCCAGGTCGCCGACCACCTTGTTGTGCGGGGAGGTGGGCAGGCCCCAGGTCTTGAGCAGGTCGTAGGCCTCGGAGAGGCGGGTGAGGCCCTCGTAGCCCTCCAGCGCGCCGATGCCGTGCACCACCATGTACAGCGGGCGCGAGGCGGTGACCCGCGGGTCCTTCTGGCGCAGTGAACCGGCGGCCGCGTTGCGCGGGTTGGCGAAGGGCTTCTCGCCCGCCTCGACCAGACGGGCGTTCAGCTCCTCGAACTTCTCCATCGGGAAGTAGACCTCGCCCCGGATCTCCACCAGGGACGGCACCCCGTCGCCGGTGAGACGGTCGGGGATCTCCGCGATGGTGCGCACGTTGGGCGTGATGTCCTCGCCCGTGCGGCCGTCCCCACGGGTCGCCGCGCGCGTGAGCCGGCCGTTCTCGTAGGTGAGGTTGACGGCCAGGCCGTCGACCTTCAGCTCGCACAGGAAGTGGTACGCCGAGCTGCCCACGTCCTTGTGGACGCGCTCGGCCCACGCCGCGAGCTCCAGCGCGTCGAAGGCGTTGTCGAGCGAGAGCATCCGCTCGCGGTGCTGGACGGCCGTGAACTCCGTCGCGTACGCGCCCGCGACCTTCTGGGTCGGCGAGTCGGGGGTGCGCAGCTCGGGGTACTCCTGCTCCACTTCCTCCAGGGCGCGCAGGAGCCGGTCGAACTCCGCGTCGCTGATGACGGGAGCGTCCTTCACGTAGTACCGGAAGCGGTGCTCCTCGATCTGCTCAGCCAGCTGCGCGTGCTTCTCCCGTGCCTCGCTGGGCACCGTCGTCTCCGCTTGCATGTCGCCGGCCACCGTGTCGTCCTCCCGTTACTCTGGGTTGTCCGCGAGGGATCTCGCCGCCCGGACGCAGTGGGCGAGAGCCTCGCGCGCGTACCCGGGGGAGGCGCCCGCGAGGCCGCACGACGGCGTGAGCGTGACCGCCTCCGTGAGCAACCCCGGGGCCAGCCCCAGCCTGCGCCACAGCGTCCTGACACCCATGACGCTACCGGCAGGGTCCGACAACGGGGTGTCCACGCCCGGCACGACACCGGCGAACAGCCGGGTCCCGCCTTCCACCGCCTCGCCGATCGCGTCGTCGTCACGCTCGGTGAGCAGCGAGAAGTCGAAGGACACCGCCGCCGCGCCGGTCCGGCGCAGCAGGGCGAACGGGACGTCCGGGGCGCAGGAGTGGACCACGACGGGGCCGTCGCCGTGCACCCCGACGACCTCCCGCAGGGTGGCCTCCACGGCCTGCCGGTCGACGGCGCGGTAGGTGTGGTAGCCGCTGGCGGTCTTCACCTGGCCGCGCAGGACGGCGGTCAGGGAGGGCTCGTCGAGCTGGAGCACGACCCGCGCGCCGGGCAGGCGGCGGCGCACCTCGTCGAGATGCAGGCGCAGCCCCTCGGCGAGGGAGCCGGCGAGGTCGCGGCGGGCCCCGTGGTCGGAGAGCACCGACTGACCGTTCTTCAGCTCCAGCGCGGCGGCGAGGGTCCAGGGCCCGACGGCCTGGACCTTGACCTGGCCCTCGTAGCCCTGCGTGAACTCCTCCAGCGCGTCGAGGTCCTCCCCCAGCCAGGACCGGGCCCGTTTGGTGTCCCGGCCCGGCCGGTCGCCGATCCGCCAGCCGCTGGGCTCCACGCGCGCGAACAGCTCGACGAGCATCCCCGCGGTGCGGCCGATCATGTCGGCGCCCGGCCCCCGGGCCGGCAGCTCGGCGAGAAACGGGAAGTCCTCGAAGGACCCGGTGGCGGCCCTGGCGGCCTCGCGGGCGTCACCGCCGGGCAGGGAACCGACGCCGGTGGCGGGGCCGAAACTGAAATGTGCGTTCACGGGATGAAGCCTACGTAGGCGCGGGGGTGCGCCTCGCCCCCGCGGGCGGCCTCACCGCCCCGGCCGCACCGTCAGGTCGTTGACCTCGGCGTCCCGGGGCAGGTCGACGGCCATCAGGATCGTCGTCGCGACCGACTCGGGGTCGATCCACTCCCCCGGGTCGTAGGCCTTGCCCTCCTGCTGGTGGACCTTGGCCTGCATGGGGCTCGCGGTGCGGCCGGGGTAGACGGAGGTGACCCGCACGCCGTTGCCGTGCTCCTCGGCGCGCAGCGCGTCGGCCAGCGCCTTCAGGCCGTGCTTGGAGGCGGCGTACGCGGACCAGTCGGCGCTCGCCCGCAGCCCCGCGCCGGAGTTCACGAAGACCACGTGCCCGCGGGCGGCCCGCAGCTGGGGCAGGAAGTGCCGGGTCAGTTCGGCCGGGGCGATCAGGTTGACGTCGAGCTGGTGACGCCAGGACTTCGGGGTCAGGTCGCCGACCGGACCCAGGTCGACCACGCCGGCGATGTGCAGGAGGGAGTCCACCCGGTCGGGAAGCGTCTGGTGGGAGAAGGCCCAGCTCAGCTTGGCGGGTTCGGCCAGGTCGCCGACCAGGGTCCGGGCCCCGGGGAACTCGGCCGCCAGCTCCCTCGCGCGGCCCGCGTCGCGCGCGTGCAGCACGAGTTCGTCCCCGCGCGCGTGCAGGCGGCGGGCGACGGCCGCGCCGATGCCGGAACCGGCTCCGGTGATCACATGAGTAGCCATGCCCGCCATGCTCGCATCACCGAGGAGTCACGCGACGCCCTGGCTCTCTTCCAGGTACGCGAGGGCGCCGACCGGCTCCTCCGCGAAGAACACCAGGTCGCTGAGGGGGCGGGGCAGGAAGCCCTCGGCCTCCATCCGCCGGAACTGCTCCTTGAGGCCGTCGTAGAAGCCCGCGGTGTTGAGCAGCACGACGGGCTTGTCGGTGTGCCCGTGCTTCTTCAGTTCGAGGATCTCGGTGGCCTCGTCCAGCGTCCCGGTACCGCCGACCATGATCACGACGGCGTCGGACTTCTCCAGGAGGAGCCGCTTGCGCTCGGCGAGGTCCCGCGCGACGACCATCTCGTCCGCCCCCGAGCGCGCCTTGGCGGCGAGGAAGACCACCGACACCCCGCACAGCCGGCCGCCCGACTCCTGCACGCCGTCCGCGACCACCTTCATCAGGCCGGTGTCGGAGCCGCCCCACACGAGGGTGTGGCCGCCCTTGCCGAGCAGTTCGGCGAACTCGCGCGCGGGGCGGGTGTAACGGTCGTCGAGGTCGGCGGCGGAGAGGAAGACACAGATACGCATGCGGCCACGGTACGCGGGAAGAATCGGCGCCCCGCAGGCGCTTTCCCGTCATGACCCGAGGACACACGATCACGATCGAGCGGGACGACCGGCACATCAGGGTCGTCCACGGGGGCCGGGTGCTCGCCGAGACCGACCGGGCGCTCGCCCTGCGCGAGACCGGTTGTCCGGTGCGGTACTACATCCCCGCCGAGGACGTACGGCTCGACCTGCTGACCCCCTCCGACACCCGCACGCACTGCCCCTTCAAGGGAACGGCGTCCTACTGGTCGCTGCCGGACGCGGCGGACCTCGTCTGGGCGTATCCCGATCCCAAGCCCGACGTCGCCGAGATCAGGAACCACCTGTGCTTCTACGAAGTGGAGGTCCCGGAGGCGGAAGTGCCGCAAGCGGAGGTGTCGTAGGCCGATGACCGCCGTGCCGTGCGGCAGTCTGCATGGGCATGGACAAGAAGACGATTTCGCGCGACGGCACCGAACTCGCGTACGCACGCGCCGGCGAGGGGCCCGCGGTCATCCTGGTGAGCGGGGCGATGTCCACGGGCGGCACCATGGCGCCCCTGGCCGGCCTGCTCGCCGACCGCTTCACCGTCCTGCGGTACGACCGCCGGGGCCGGGGCGAGAGCGGCGACACCGCGCCGTACGCGGTGGACCGCGAGGTGGAGGACCTGGCGGCCCTCATCGAGGCGGCGGGCGGCGAGGCGGCGCTCTACGGCGTCTCCTCGGGCGGCGCGCTGGTGCTGGAGGCGGCGGCCGCCGGACTGCCGGTGCCGCGGGTCGCCGTGTACGAGACGCCGTACGCCGTGGACGAGGAGGGCGCGCGGGAACGCGCCGCCTACACGGCGGACCTCACCGAGGCGCTCGCGCAGGAGCGGCGCGGGGACGCCGTCGAGCTGTTCCTGCGGCTGACGGGGCTCGCCGAGGAGATGATCCGGGGCGCCCGTCAGTCGCCGATGTGGGCCGGGATGGAGGCCATCGCGCCGACCCTCGCCTACGACGACGCCGTCATGGGCGGCGGCGTGCCGCCCCGGGAGCGGCTGGCCTCGGTCGGCGCCCCGGTGCTCGCCCTGGCGGGCGAGGCCAGTCCGCCGTGGCTGCGCGAGGCCACGCGTGCCGTCGCGGACGCGGTCACGGACGGCGCCTACCGCGTGCTGGAGGGCCAGACCCACATGGTGGACCCGAACGTGCTGGCGCCGGTGCTGGCGGAGTTCTTCGGGCCTCGCGGCTGACGGTCAGGACACCCCGGCCGTCGCCCGCACGGTGGTCGCGATCGTCGCCGAGCCCACTACACGCGTGTCGTCGTAGAGCACGATCGCCTGGCCGGGGGCCACGCCCCGGACGGGCTCCGTGAAGGTGACCTCCAGGGTGCCGTCGACGAGTTCGGCGCGCACCTCGGTCTCGCCGCCGTGGGCGCGCAGCTGGGCGGTGTAGGTGCCGGGGCCGGTCGGCGCGGCGCCGCACCAGCGGGGCCTGATCGCGGTCAGGGCGCCGACGTCCAGGGAGGCGGCCGGGCCGACCGTCACGGTGTTGTCCACCGGGGAGATGTCGAGGACGTAGCGCGGCTTGCCGTCGGCGGCCGGGGTGCCGATGCGCAGGCCCTTGCGCTGGCCGATGGTGAAGCCGTACGCGCCCTCGTGGGTGCCCACCTTCGCGCCGGACTCGTCGACGATGTCGCCTTCGGCGCGGCCGAGCCGGTTCGCGAGGAAGCCCTGGGTGTCGCCGTCGGCGATGAAGCAGATGTCGTGGGAGTCGGGCTTCTTGGCGACCGCCAGGCCCCGGCGCTCGGCCTCCGCGCGGATCTCGTCCTTCGTCGTCACCGTGTCGCCGAGGGGGAACAGCGCGTGGGCGAGCTGCCGGTCGTCGAGCACGCCGAGGACGTACGACTGGTCCTTGGCCATGTCGGAGGCGCGGTGCAGCTCGCGCGTGCCGTCCTCGCGGACCAGCACCTTCGCGTAGTGGCCGGTGCACACCGCGTCGAAGCCCAGGGCGAGCGCCTTGTCGAGCAGCGCGGCGAACTTGATCTTCTCGTTGCAGCGCAGACACGGGTTCGGGGTACGGCCGGCCTCGTACTCGGCGACGAAGTCGTCGACGACGTCCTCGCGGAAGCGGTCGGCGAGGTCCCAGACGTAGAACGGGATGCCGATGACGTCGGCCGCGCGACGGGCGTCACGCGAGTCCTCGATGGTGCAACAGCCTCGCGCGCCGGTCCGGAACGACTGCGGGTTCGCGGAGAGGGCGAGGTGGACGCCGGTCACGTCGTGGCCGGCTTCGGCCGCGCGGGCGGCGGCGACGGCGGAGTCGACCCCGCCGGACATGGCGGCGAGTACGCGAAGGGGGCGGGAGCGCTGCGAGGTCTCAGTCATAACGCTTCCAGGGTACGGGTCCGCGGGAACCGGAGCCCGCGGGTATCCGTTGACGATCCCGAGGGGCGAGGAAGGGCACGGGCATGGGGGACGGGAAGAGCGACTCCGACCGGCGGATAGGGCGGCGCGCCCTGCTGATCGGTGGGGCGGCGGCCGCGGTCGGCACGGGCGTCCTCGCGCGGGACGAACTGGCGCGGCTGTACTGGCGGCTGCCGGGCGTGCGCAGGCAGCGGGTGGAGGGCGCCGTCGACTTCCGGGGCGCCCGGTGGGTGGCGGCGTCGGAGGCGAACTTCCGCTGGGCGGACCGGCCGGACGACTACGGGATCGACATGGTCGTCATCCATGTCACGCAGGGCGATCTCGACAGCGCGGTGCAGGCGTTCGAGGACCCGGGGCACAAGGCGGCCGCCCACTACATCGTCGCCAAGGACGGGCACGTCACGCAGATGATCCGGGAGCTGGACGTGGCGTACCACGCGGGCAACCGCGCGTACAACGAGCGCAGTGTCGGCATCGAGCACGAGGGCTTCGTGGACCGGCCCGAGGACTTCACCGACGCGATGTACGCCGCCTCCGCCCGGCTGACCGCCGCGATCTGCCGGCGCTACGGCATAGCCGTCGACCGCGAGCACATCATCGGGCACGTGGAGGTGCCGGGCACGGATCACACCGACCCGGGCGAGCACTGGGACTGGGACCGGTATCTGCGCCTCGTGCGGGAGGCGCAGGCCACCACCGCCTGAACACAGGTTGTGCGGCACCGGTCGCATGCGGCCGACATCGGGCTCCGTCAAGATCGCCATGAGGTGCGCCGACTTCACCGACGAAGCGCGCACCTGCGTGTACGTGTTCCGGCGCCGCCTTCTCCAGCGTGGGGACGAGGGCGGTCGGGCCGTGACGCGGTCGTGGCGCACGGGACCGCGCCCCCTGGATGCCCGCTGCGTGTCGGCACCCGGCGGGCATCCGTCGTCGGCCTCACGTCAGTCCGGCGGCCCGCGCCCGCTCCACGGCCGGGCCGATGGCCTTGGCGACCGCCTCGACGTCGGCCTCGGTGGAGGTGTGACCGAGGGAGAAGCGCAGGGTGCCGCGGGCCAGATCCGGGTCCGTGCCGGTGGCGAGCAGGACATGGCTGGGCTGGGCGACGCCGGCGGTGCAGGCGGAGCCGGTGGAGCACTCGATGCCCTGGGCGTCGAGCAGCAGCAGCAGGGAGTCGCCCTCGCAGCCCGGGAAGGTGAAGTGGGCGTTGGCCGGGAGCCGGTCGACCGGGTCGCCGCCGAGGATCGCGTCCGGGACGGCCGTGCGGACGGCGTCGATCAGCGCGTCGCGCAGGGCGCCGATCTCGCGGGCGAACCACTCGCGCTGCTCGGCGGCGAGGCGTCCGGCGACCGCGAAGGAGGCGATGGCGGGGACGTCGAGGGTGCCGGAGCGGACATGGCGCTCCTGACCGCCGCCGTGCAGGACGGGGACGGGGGTGTGCTCGCGGCCGAGGAGAAGGGCGCCGATGCCGTACGGGCCGCCGATCTTGTGGCCGGAAACCGTCATCGCGGCGAGGCCGGAGGCGGTGAAGTCGACGGGGACCTGACCGAAGGCCTGGACCGCGTCGGCGTGCAGCGGGACACCGAACTCGGCTGCCACGTCCGCCAGTTCGCGCACCGGCAGAATCGTGCCGATCTCGTTGTTCGCCCACATGACGGTGGCCAGGGCCACGTCGTCGGGGTTGCGGGCGAGGGCTTCGCGGAGCGCCTCGGGGTGGACCCGCCCGTAGGAGTCGACCGGGAGGAACTCGACCGTGGCGCCCTCGTGCTCGCCGAGCCAGTGCACGGCGTCGAGGACCGCGTGGTGTTCGACCGGGCTGGCCAGGACGCGGGTGCGGGCCGGGTCCGTGTCACGGCGGGACCAGTACAGGCCCTTGACCGCGAGGTTGTCGGCCTCGGTGCCGCCGGAGGTCAGGACGACCTCGCTGGGACGGGCGCCGAGCGCTTCCGCGAGGGTCTCCCGGGCTTCCTCGACCGTGCGGCGGGCCTGCCGGCCGGCCGCGTGGAGGGAGGAGGCGTTGCCGGTGACGCCCAGGTGCGCGGTGAGTGCCTCGACCGCCTCGGGGAGCATCGGCGTGGTCGCGGCGTGGTCGAGGTATGCCATGGTGGCCCCGATTCTACGGGGGCCGGGTGGCCCGCCTCGCTGGCAGGTGAGCCCGGGCGCTCAGAAGCTCCAGGAAACCGTCGAGTCGGCCTGCATGAACGCCACCAGGACCAGCAGGTCGGCGACGCCCAGCCCCAGTCCGAGGAAGGCGCGTCCGCGGCGGGCCGTGCCGCGCCAGAGGGCGACCGACGCCAGGACGATGGCGATCGGACCGAGGAAGACGTTGAGGACGAGCAGGCCGAGGAGCCCGAGGACGAAGGACGCGACGGCCATGCCGTCGGTGTCCCGGATGCCGGTGCGGCGGGTGGCCGGTGCGGTGAGGTGCATGGCTGGTCAGCTCCTGTGGAGGAAGGTGCGACGGGTCAGTGGGTCGAGGTGCGCCGGCGGCGGCCGTGGCGCTCGCGGAGCGCGAAGACGCCGAGCCAGGCGGCGATCACCGCGGCGGCGACGAGGGTGAAGGTGAACGGCGCGTGGGCCACGGTGCCCATGACGACGCCGAACAGCAGCAGAGCCGCAACGAGGAACAGCATGAGATCGGATCCCCCTCCGTCAATTTTGGGTGAACAGTTGTAGTTACAGTTGTTCACTGACTCTTGAGTCTAGCGTGTACCCCGGCTTTTCAATTCCAGAGAACAGTTGTTAACTGGATGATATGAGTCACACCCTCGGCATCCGGCAGGCCCAGAAGCAGAAGACCCGGCAGGCGCTCATGGACGCGGCATTGGTGCTGCTGGAGGAGCAGAGCCTGAGCAGCCTGGGACTGCGCGAGGTCACCCGTGCCGTCGGGGTCGCCCCGACCGCCTTCTACCGCCATTTCCGCTCCACCGCGGATCTGGGCGTGGCCCTGGTCGAGGAGGCGCTCGGCAGCCTGCACCCGATGATCCGCACCACCGTGACCACGGCCGACACGAGCGAGGAACGCATCGCGCGCGCTGTCGAGTTGATAGCCGGTCACGTCACCGCGTACCCCGCCCCCGTCCGTTTCATCGCCCGTGAGCGACATGGCGGAGTCCAGCCGGTGCGGGAGGCGATCCGGGACCAACTGGCCCGGTTCGCCGAGGAGGTGAGGACCGAGCTGGCCAAGGACGCCGAGTCCGCGGGCTGGAGCGACGGCGACCTGCTGATGCTCTCGCACCTCTATGTCGACCAGATGCTCGTCACGGCCTCGCTGTTCCTGGAAGCGCTGGAGTCCCCGCCGGAGGAGTGGGAGCGGGTCGGCCTGCTCGCCGCCCGCCAGATGCGGCTCATCAGCATCGGCCGCCGGCACTGGCTGGACTGACGCCCGCGGCGCACCCGTACGCCACAGGGGCGGCGCGCCCGTTGCCGGGTGCGCCGCCCCTGTGGCCTAAAAGCCGTCAGCCCTGCTGCTGGGCCTGCTGCCCCTGACCTCCGCCCGGACCGCCGCAGCCGCCGCCGGGGCCGCCCTGGCCGCCACCGCCGGGACCCCCGCTCGGCATGCCCGAGGGGGCGCCCGACGGAAGACCGGTCGGCGTTCCGGTGGGCGTGCCCGTCGGCTGCCCCGAGGGCGCGCCGCTCGGCGTGCCCGACGGGGCCCCGGAGGGGGCTCCGCCGGGCATGCCCGACGGGTTGCCGGACGGCGGCTGACAGGACTGCTGTGCGGACGTCCCGCTGCTCGAGGAGGAGTCGTCCGAGCCGCAGGCCACCAGGGCGAGCGGCGAGAGCGCCAGGAGGGCAACCGCGGGGGCGAGACGGACGGGCATCAGCGCACGCTTCATGAGAAACAGCTCCAGGGAAGATGAGGACGACCTGAGACCGGCACTCAACCAAGGACGCTTAGGCCTTCCTTGGGGCCGCTCTGTCCCCCGCCTGTCAATCAGGTAAAGCGCTGCTCAAGAAACCTTGCTGACCTGGGAGTTCACCTCCGCCGACCGGTCGTCGCGCCGGTACAGCTCCGTGACAGAAGCCCCGGCGCGCCGGGGCTCAGGCGAGCCGGACCCGCGCCAACTGCCGCGACTGGGCGACCAGTCGGTCCGCGCTGTCCCAGACCTCGGCGTCCTCCTCCAGGAAACCGCCCGCGAGATTGCGGGTGGTGATGGAGACCCGCAGCGGACCCGGCGCCGGACGGCAGCGGACGTGGACCGTCAGCTCGACCGTGGGGACCCAGCCGCGCAGGCCGATCTCGAAGGCGGTGGGCGGCAGCGCGTCCACCGCGAGGAGCAGGGAGAGCGGGTCGGGGTCACGGCCGTCCTTCAGGCCGAACCAGGCCCGCATCTCGCCCTTGCCGGAAGGCTGCCCGAGCGCCCAGCCGAGGGTCGACGGGTCGAGCTTGAGCATCAGACGGTCGGCGATCGCGGAGCTGCCGTCGACCGGCGCCGGTCCGTCCTCGGGTCCGAAGCACTGGTCCATCGGCGGGATCGCGGGCGGCTTCGCCGTCGTGCGGACGTCGTCCGGCAGGGCGTCCAGGTCGCCGTAGGAGGCGAGGACGCGGATCCGCTCGACCTCGGCGCCGTTCTCGTCGTACTGGAAGAGCGAGGCCTGGCCGGTGGAGAGGGTGCGGCCGGTGCGCACGACGTCCGTACGGACGACCGCGGGTCCGGGCTGGGACGCCGTGAGGTAGTGCGCCGAGATCGTGAACGGGTCGCGGTGCGGCAGGGCGTCCGCGAGCGCGCGGCCGAGGACGGCGAGAAGGTAGCCGCCGTTGACGGCGCTGATGATCGTCCAGCCGGCCGAGAGGTCGATGTCGTAGACGCCGGGCGCGCGTCGGGTGAGCGCGGTGTCCCGGTCGAACTCGAACGCGGACGCGCTGTCTGCGGCCGGGGCCGTGACGAGGGCGGTGGAGGCAGATCCGGCCGCCGCGGTAGCTGCTTCTGGCATGCCTGAACCGTACAACAGCCTATTACTAAGCGGTAGCTTTGGATGCTGCGGTCGGATGGCGGCCGCACTACGGCCGGATGAACGTACCGTGCCCGAACATGACCGATTCGGGGTACATCGACGACCGGTTCGGGTGAGCGGTCGGCAATTTCTTGGTAAGTGTCCGAACTCGTCCGTAACCTCGACGCCCGCTTTACCCTCTGCAAGGACATGAGCCTCACCGGGACTCCGTTCCTCTACACCCTGATCGCGCTGTCCGTGGCCGCCGTCGTGCTGCCGCTGCTGTTGTGGTCACGGCTGCGCGGGCCGCGGGTCCTGCGCGCCGCGGCCCGGATGGTGATGCTGCTGTTCGCCCAGGGCACCGCCGTCGCCCTGGTCTTCGTCCTGGTCAACAACGCCAACGGGCTGTACGACACCTGGGACGATCTGCTGGGCACCGGCACCCATGTGCAGCAGGCCGCCGACCTCGGCGCCGACGGCACCGGCGGGATCGCGCTGGACCGGCTGCCCAAGGTGCGCCAGACCTTCACCCAGGCCGAGGGGCCGGGCATGCACGCGGCGGGCGGGGTGCGCGTCACCCAGCTCGAGGGCCGGATCTCCGGCGTCGACGCCGAGGTCTACGTCTGGCTGCCCCCGCAGTACGACGAGCCCGCGTACGCGCACCGCGCCTTCCCCGTGGTGGAGCTGCTGCCGGGCTACCCGGGCTCCGCGAAGTCCTGGTACGGGACGCTGCACGTGCACGAGCAACTGGCGCCGCTGATGCGGGCGGGCAAGATCGCGCCGTTCATCCTGGTCGCGCCGCGCACCACGCTGCTGCCGGGCGTGGACACCGGGTGCGCCAACGTCGCCGGCACCGTCAACGCCGACAGCTGGCTCAGCCTCGACGTGCCGAAGATGGTCAGGGACAACTTCCGGGCCCAGCCCGCGCCCAAGGGCTGGGCGGTCGCCGGGTACTCCGCCGGGGGCCACTGCGCGGCCAAGCTCGCCGTCGCCCACCCGGACCGCTACCGGGCGGCGGTGAGCCTGTCCGGGTACAGCGACCCGATCGTCGAGCACAACTCCCTCGCCGCGCAGAGCCCCGCCCTGCGCCGGGCCAACAACCCCTTCCTGCTGCTGCGCAAGGCCACCGTGCCGCCGCCCGTGGCCCTCTACCTCTCGGGCCAGCCGAAGGACGGCTACGAGGCGGCCCTGGCCCTGCGCCGGGCGGCCAAGGCGCCGACGGCCGTGCACGTCGTCTACATCCCGACCAGCGCGGGCGGCCACACCATGGCGCTGTGGCGGCCGCAGGTCGTGCCGGCGTTCCGATGGCTGACCACCCAGCTGGACCAGCGCCCGGTGGCCGCCGACGGGAAGGGGGACGGCAAGGCGAAGGCGAAGGGAACTACTCCTCGCGCACCGTCGAGCGCCGATTCCAGGCGCGCGGCGCTCGCCAGTGGAACCGCATCGCGAGAAGCCGCAGCACGAACGCGGTGACCGCGGCCACCCCGCTGGCCAGCGGGGTGAGCACGTCGTAGTGGATGCAGAGCACCACCATGGTGGCGCCGACGATCGCCGGGACCGCGTAGAGGTCGCGGTCCCAGCGCAGCAGGGAGGGCACCTCGTTGGCCAGCACGTCGCGCAGCACACCGCCGCCGACGGCGGTGGCGAGGCCCAGCGCGGCCGACGCGGTCAGGTTGAGTCCGTAGTCGTACGCCTTCGTCGTCCCGGTCACGCAGAACAGTCCGAGACCCGCCGCGTCGAAGACGTTGACGCCCGTCTGGATGCGCTCCACCTGGGGGTGCAGGAAGACGACCAGGAGAGCCGCCAGCAGCGGCGTGAGGAAGTACCCCAGGTCCGTGAAGGCGGCGGGCGGCACGGCCCCGATGACCAGGTCCCGGAAGACTCCGCCGCCGAGCGCGGTGACCTCGGCGAGCATGGCGATGCCGAACACGTCGAAGTTCTTGCGGACGGCCAGCAGCGCGCCCGAGATGGCGAAGACGAAGATGCCGATCAAGTCGAGCGTGTGCTGGACGGAGGGGCTGAAGATTTGCTGGAGCACCCCTATATTCTCACCCAGCACGGAGCCCCCGCCTTACATTGCAAGGCGGGGGCTCCGTGTTACTTACTTCTCTTTGGCCGGAGTGTCGTCACCGGACGCGTCCGGCGTGGCCTCGCCGGCCGCCTCGGCGGTCGCGGTCGGCGTCGGCTCGGCGGTCGCGGTCGGCTCGACGGCCGGGGCAGCCGCTTCGGCCGCCACTTCCGCCGCCACCGCGGCCGAGGTCTCCGCCGACTCCGCGAGCACCTCGTCGGCCACCAGCTCCGCGGCCTCCTTCGCGACGGTCAGCAGGACGGTGTCCTGCGGAGCCTGGTCCTCGAAGTTCTCCGGGTGGTGGCAGGCGACCTGCTGGCCGGTCCGCAGCTCGACGAGGGCCGGCTCGGTGGTCTTGCAGACCTGCGTCGCCTTCCAGCACCGGGTGTGGAACCGGCAGCCGCTCGGCGGCGAGATCGGCGAGGGCACGTCACCCTTGAGCAGGATCCGCTCGCTCTTGGCGTTCTTGCGCCGCGGGTCCGGGATCGGCACCGCCGACATCAGCGCCTTGGTGTACGGGTGCATCGGCGACTTGTAGAGCAGGTCGCGGTCGGCCAGCTCCACGATCTTGCCGAGGTACATCACCGCGATGCGGTCCGAGACGTGCCGGACGACCGAGAGGTCGTGCGCGATGATCACATAGGTGAGGCCGAGCTCCTGCTGGAGGTCGTCGAGCAGGTTGACGACCTGTGCCTGGATCGACACGTCCAGCGCCGAGACCGGCTCGTCCGCCACGACCAGCTTCGGGTTCAGCGCGAGCGCGCGGGCGATGCCGATGCGCTGGCGCTGACCGCCGGAGAACTCGTGCGGGTAGCGGTTGTAGTGCTCGGGGTTGAGACCCACGACCGACAGCAGCCGCTGCACTTCCTTCTTGATGCCGCCCTCGGGCTCGACGCCCTGGAGCTTGAAGGGTGCGCCGACGATCGTGCCGATGGTGTGGCGCGGGTTCAGCGACGAGTACGGGTCCTGGAAGATCATCTGCACATCGCGGCGCAGCGGACGCATGCCGCTCACCCCGAGGTGCGTGATGTCCTTGCCCTGGAACTCGACCTTGCCCGCGGTCGGTTCGAGCAGCCGGGTGATCAGCCGGCCCATCGTGGACTTGCCGCAGCCGGACTCGCCGACGACGCCGAGCGTCTCGCCGGAGCGGACCTCGAAGTCGATGCCGTCGACCGCGTGCACCGCCCCGACCTGCCGCTGGAGCAGGCCCTTCTTGATCGGGAAGTGCTTCTGGAGCCCGGTCACCTTCAGCAGGACCTCGCCGGGGGCGGGGTCCTTGGTGAGGGTGGCGCCCTCCACCGTCGGCCCGTCGGCCTGCGCGGGGATCTTCACCGCTTTCTCGTCGTCACTCACAGCTTCGGCGCAATCTCTTCGGTCCAGATACGCTCCCGCTGCTCCGTGCCCAGGTGGCAGGCGGCCCAGTGGCGGCTGCCGACCTCGGCCAGTTCGGGCCGGACGGTGCGGGTGACGTTGTCCTTCGGGAGGTCCGCGTAGGGGCAGCGCGGGTTGAAGGCGCAGCCCGACGGGATGTTGATCAGCGAGGGCGGGGAGCCCTTGACCGGGATCAGGCGCTCCTGCTGCTCACGGTCCAGCCGCGGCATCGAGCCGAGCAGACCCCAGGTGTAGGGGTGCCGGGGCTCGTAGAACACCTTGTCGGCCGGGCCCCGCTCGACGCAGCGGCCGCCGTACATCACCAGGATGTCGTCGGCCAGTTCGGCGACGACGCCCAGGTCGTGGGTGATGACGATGACCGCGGAGCCGAACTCCTTCTGGAGGTCGCGGATGAGGTCGAGGATCTGCGCCTGGACGGTCACGTCCAGGGCGGTCGTCGGCTCGTCCGCGATCAGCAGCTCGGGGTTGTTGACCAGCGACATCGCGATCATCGCGCGCTGCCGCATACCGCCGGAGAACTCGTGCGGGTAGCTGTCGACCCGCTTGTCCGGCTGCGGGATGCCCACGCGGTCGAGCATCTCGACCGCGCGGCGCTTGGCGGTCTTCTTGTCGACGTCGTGGTGGATCCGGTACGCCTCCACGATCTGCTGACCGATCGTGTAGTACGGGTGCAGCGCCGACAGCGGATCCTGGAAGATCATCGCCATCTCGCGGCCGCGCAGCTTGCGCACGTGGTCCGGGTCGGCGGACAGCAGCTCGGTGCCGTCCAGCCAGATCTCGCCCGAGATCTGGGCCTTGCGCTTGCCGTACTGGCCGGCCGTGTGCAGACCCATGATGCCGAGCGAGGTCACCGACTTGCCGGAACCGGACTCGCCCACGATGCCGAGGGTCTTGCCCTTCTCCAGCTGGAAGCTGAGCCCGTCGACGGACTTGACCAGACCGTCGTCGGTCGGGAAGTGCACCTTGAGGTCACGCACTTCGAGGAAGGCGGTCGGCGCGGGCGAGGCGGGGGTGGGCTCGCCCACGGCCGCTCCGCTCTTGCTGAGTTCGGTCATGACAGCCTCACTCGGGGGTCGATCACGGCGTACAGGATGTCCACCACGAGGTTGGCGACGAGCACCGCCAGGGAAGTGATCAGGGTGACGCCCAGGATGATGGGCAGGTCCTGGTTCTTGATGGCGTTGAGCACCGCCTGGCCGAGGCCGGGCAGGTTGAACGCCGTCTCGGTCAGGATCGCACCGCCGATGAGGGCGCCGAGGTCCATGCCGAGCATCGTCAGCAGCGGGGTCATCGTGGAGCGCATCGCGTGCTTGCCGATGACGGTGTGCTCCTTGAGGCCCTTGGCGCGGGCGGTGCGGATGTAGTCCTCGCCCAGGATCTCCAGCATGGTGGCCCGGGTGATGCGGGCGTACATGGCCGCGTACAGGAACGCGAGGGTGACCCACGGCAGGATCATGCCGCCGAACCAGCCGCTGAAACTGTCCTCCAGGGGCACGAACTGACCGTCGAACAGGTCCAGTCCGTACACGAAGATCGACAGGGCGACCATGCCGGTGAAGTAGATGGGGAGGGAGACGCCCGAGAGCGCGACCACCATGGCGCCGCGGTCCCACAGGCTGCCCCGCTTGAGCGCGGAGAGCACACCCGCCGAGACGCCGAAGATCAGCCACAGCACGGCGGCACCGAGCGCGAGCGCCAGGGTCACCGGGAAGCGGTCGGTCAGCACCGGCCAGACGGCCTGCTCACTGCGGAAGGAGTAGCCGAAGCACGGGGCGGCGCAGTGGATGGAATCGCCACCACCCGTGTAGGTCCGGCCGGCGAAGATGCCCTTGAAGAATTCCCAGACCTGGGCGTAGATCGGGTCGCCCAGGCCCAGCTTCTCGCGCACACCCTCGACGGCGGCAGGGTCGGCCTGCTTGCCCACGAAGCTCAAGGCGATGTCTACGCCAGCCCACTTGGGGATGAGGAAGAAGATGCCGAAGACCACCATGACGATGACCACGAGCATCACTAGGGCGGCGAACAACCGCCTGATGAGGTAAGCGAGCACAGCTCTCGGCCCGCCGCGGACCGCGGGCCACCGGAGATCGTCCGATGGCCCGCGATCACGCCGCGCCGGCCTTCACCTGCCTTTCGTGCCGTTCGGCGGGTGTGCCGGGACTACTTCTTCGGGTTCTTCAGACCGAGGTTGACGAAGTCGTACTGACCGCTGTAACCGTCGGTGGTGTAGACGTTCGCCAGGTTGTCCGAGCGCCAGTTGATGAACCGCTCGAAGACGAAGGGCAGGTAGTACGCGCCCTCCATCACCTTGTGGTTGATCTCCGTGGCGATCTTGGTCTTGCCGGCGTCGTCCAGGGTGGTGACGTACGACGAGAACAGACCGTCGATCGTCTTGTCGTTGATGAGCGCGTAGTTGTTGTTACCGCTCTCCGCGATGTACTTGCTGCTCCACAGCGGCAGACCGAAGCCCTGCACGGACGGGAAGTCCGGACCCCAGCCCATGATGATGATGCCGTAGCCCTTCTTCTTCACGTTCGAGGGGCTGCCGATGATGCCGGCGGTCTGCGAGCCGTCGTACTGGTCGATCTCGGCGGTGATGCCGATCTTCTTCAGCGACGCCTGGAGGGACTGGGCGGTGGCCACCTCGACCGGCTTGTTGTTACGCACCGCGATGGTGGTCTTGAAGCCGTTCGGCTGACCGCAGGCCTTCAGGGCCTCCTTGGCCTTGGCCTCGTTGCCGCTCTTGTTGGCGCCGGCGATCTCGTACGGGTCGTACTTCTGACCCTCGGCACCCGGGACGGACGGCGGCAGCATGTTGGTGCCGATGTCGCCACCGGCGACCGGACCGCCGCGGGCGGTCTGGAGCGACACGTGGTCGGCGCCGAGGATGACGGCCTTGCGGCACTCGATGTTGTTGAACGGCGCGACGCTCTGCGGGAAGACCGCGTAACGGACGTAGCCGGAGACCGGGTTGTCCAGGTTGGCCTTGTGCTCCTTCAGGGCGGTGGTGCGGCCCTGCGGGGACATGCCGGTCTGGTTCAGGTCCAGGTCCAGGTCACCGCTCAGCAGACGCTGGTCGAGCTGGTTGGCGTCCGAGAAGAACTGGATGGTGATCTGGTCCGGGTAGGCCTTGCGGATCGGGTCCGAGGCCTGCTTCCAGCTGGTGTTGCGGACCAGCTTGAGGTCCTTGCCGGGGCTGTAGGACGCGAACTTGTACGGGCCCGAGGAGAACGGCTTCAGGCCGTACTTGGACTTGGTGTCCATGTCCTGGCGGACCGGCGAGGCCGAGACCAGGGCGAGCATCTCCTCGAAGTCCGAGTTGGCCTGCGGGAGGTGGAAGACGATGGTCTTGTCGTCCGGCGTGTCGATCGCCTTCAGACCCAGCTTGTCCGCCGAGGTGTCCTTGTAGGGACCCTTGTACTCGCCCTTGGGGTCGAGGACGTCCTTGAGGTACGTCGGACCGCCGGACAGCACGTCCTGCGCCCACACGCGCTCGATGCCGTACTTCACGTCCTTGGACGTGATCGGCTTGCCGTCCTCCCACGTGACGCCGTCACGCAGGGTGTACGTGTAGGTCTTGCCGTCGTCCGTGACCTTCGCGGTCTCGGTGGCGAGGTCCGGAGTGACCTCGGCGCCCGCGGCGCCCGGCTCGGCCTTGTTCGTGACGAGCTGACGGCTGTAGTAGCGGGCGAAGTTCCACATCATGCCGTAGTAGCCACGCGTGGTGTCCCACGAGTCGGCGTCCTGCGCGGCACCGAACTTCAGCGTGCCGCCCTTCTTGGCGGCGGAGGCCTGGGCGACCTTGTTGTTCGCGGCGTCGAAGCCGGCGGCACCGGAGCTCGAGCCCTTGTCGCCGTCGTCTCCACCGCCGCCGCACGCCGCCGTGGTCAGCAGCGCGGCGACCGCGGCAGCAGCGGCAAATGCCTGCTTCCGCCGCCCTGAGGTGCGTTGGGTAGTCACGATCTCGGATCCTCCGGATAGATGAGAGATACCCCGTGTGAAGACCACGGGACGGTTGGGGCGCCGTGTTCCGGCGGTTCTGCGGCTCGCTGATGTCGCGGATCCCCGACGGGGCGGATCAGCGGGAGGCCTTCGGGTCCAGGGCGTCCCGGACGCCGTCACCGAAGAGATTGAAGGCCAGCACGGTGATGAAGATCGCCACACCCGGGACCACCATGTACATCGGGTCCGACTCGTAGTAGTCGATCGCGCTCGAGAGCATCTGTCCCCACGAGGCGGTGGGCGGCTTGACGCCGACGCCCAGGAAGCTGAGCGCCGCCTCGGTGAGGATGTTGGTGGGGATCATCATCGTCGTGTAGACGACGATCGGGGCGACCAGGTTGGGCAGCAGCTCCTTGAACAGGATGTACAGCCGCCCGGCGCCCAGCGATCGGGCGGCCTCCACGTACTCGCGCTCGCGCAGCGAGAGCGTCTGGCCGCGCACCACACGTCCGATGTAGGGCCAGCCGAAGAAGCCGATGACCAGGATCATCACGAAGACACGCACGCTCGAACCGGAGAGGCCGAGCAGGTCGTTCGGCATGACGGAGACCAGCGCGATGATGAAGAGCAGCTGCGGGAAGGCGAGCAGACCGTCCATCACCCGGCTGATGAAGGAGTCGACCCAGCCGCCGAAGAAGCCGGCGAGGATGCCCAGCACCGTGCCGAGGATCACCGCGACGACGGCCGACAGGAAGCCGACCAGCAGCGAGATCCGGGCCCCGTAGAGGATGCGGGCGAAGATGTCGCGGCCGTTGACCGGCTCGACACCGAGCAGGTGGTCGCCGCTGAGACCGCCCAGGGAGCCCGTGGGCGTTCCGAAGAGCGGGTCGATGAGGTTCTCGTGGTACTCGTTCGGGTCCTGCCCGAGCAGCCCGGTGATGACCGGCGCGAGAAGCGCGACCACGACCAGGACGAGCACGACGACGCCGCCCGTCAGGGCGAGCTTGTCCCGCTTGAGGCGCTCCCAGGCGATCCGGCCCAGGGAACGGCCCTGAACGGCCTTGGCGCCGCTGGTGGCGACCGACGCTTCCTCGGCCGCGCTCGGGGCCGCTTCCGCGGTCGGCTCGTGCAATGGTGCCGTCATCTGGCAGGGACCCCTCTCAACCGGCGGTAGCCGGCCCGCACTTGCCGCTGTAGCGGCGTGATCAGTCCGTAATACGCAGGGGATAAGTCCCCTGGAGCCGGAGTCTTCAACGCTTTGGCGATCTGTTGCCAGACTTGGCAGTGAATGGATGCGTAAACGTGATCCGGGTAGAGGGGTTCCGTTATCCGGACGGCGGGTAACGCCCCCCGGACACTGCCTTATTGGGGCAGATCGGACAAAAACGGTCTATATCGTCGCCATCTACGCGCGAAGACATTCGGTCCCCACCTCGCGGCGGGACCCGCTGCGGACGTCAGTAGCGTCCGGTGGGCGGATAGCCGTAGCCGCCGGCCGGAGCCTGCGCCGGAGCCGGGGCATGGGCCTCGCGGTCGTAGAAGGGCCGGGCGGTGGCGCGCATCCACATCACGACGGGGTCGTACTCGTCCGTCATGGCGACCGTCGACACCGGCAGCCCGTCCGGCACGGCCCCGATGGACTGCTGCATCATGGCCCGTACGGCGTCCACGGCCGACGGGGAGGAGTCGTACACGTCGAGCCCGATGGCCAGATAGGGCGCGCCCAGCGCCGGCTGCACCCAGGCGCGGCGCAACGCGCGCACCGCCGGGGTACGGTGGGCGTTCTGCGCGAGCAGGGCGTAGAACTGCGGAATCTCGATGCCCGGTTCGGACAGCCGCAGTGGCCCGGCCGGCTGGCGCTCCAGTCCGGTGGCGATGCGGCGCAGATCCAGCCACGGGATGCCCACCCCGCCGCCGGGGGCGTGCGGGTTCAGCCAGAGGCCGTAGTGGTCGGGGTAGAGGGTGCGGGCCACGTCCAGCCCGTCCACCACCTCGTAGGACCTGTTCCAGCCACTCGCGCTGAGCTCCTGGGCGGAGGTGACGCAGGGCGCGTAGCCGTGCCCTTCGACCTCCATGTTCCCGTACTGGGCGTCAGGAGAGCCGGCCTGGCCGTGCCACAGCAGCATCCAGACCTGGCCGGAGGAGGGGGTCGCGAGCGCGCGCAGGAGCGCCTCGTAGGCGTCGTAGCGCCCGGGCGTGACCTGGCGCAGCATGTGCTCGACCGAGCCGGTCGCGGCAGTGCCAGCGCTCACTTTTTATCGCCCCTTCGAGAAGTTGCCCCGCGTCGGAGTCCAGCTTAGGCGCTCCGCTGGTCGAGCCGTTGAGAGCTCGGGGCTTGCCGTGCTCTTCGGACTGCGGATCGTGCGCCGCCGGCCCCGCCCCGCGACGGGCCGTGCGGGGACCGGGCCCCGGGCGGGCCGCCCTAGCGTGAGTAGAAGGGGCGGACCCGCTCCCTCATCCAGTCGCCCACCGGGTCCTGGGTCACGTCCAGGAGGATCAGGTTGACCGGCCAGGGGGCCGAGGTCCTGCCCAGCGCCCTGCCCAGGGCCTCCAGGGGAAGGGCCCTCAGGTCGCCTTCCGGCCGGGAGAGTTCCACGCCCACGAACATCACCGGGTCCGCCGTCTCGATGACGGCCAGGCAGCGGCGGGCCGTGCGGACCACGCCCGTGGCCTCGAACTCCGCCGAGGCCGCGGCCAGGAAGTCCACCGGGTCGTCCTGCCAGTCGGGCTCGTACAGCCGGACCCGGCCGCCCGCCGCGCCGCCGTCCAGCGGGGTGCGGCCGGCCCGGCAGAGCTCGGCCACGGCGGGCGGGGGCAGCGGGACGCCGACCACGCCGTCCGGATTCACCAGGATGCCCACCTGCGGGGGCAGCCCCCGGGCGAACTCGACGGCCGGCGCGATCGTGAACGACATGTGCGAGCCGACGACCTGCCGGAACTGCTCCTCGGAGCTGAAGACCGGCACGTACACCTGGCCCTCGATCTCCATCGTGGGCAAGTCGAGGGGGCCGCTGTGCGGGCCGCCGCCGCCGGGCAGCGGCACCCAGACGAAGCTGCGTCCGAGCACCTCGACGATCCGGCCGCCGGCCCCCGGCACGCCGAGGGAGACGGAGAGCACCTCCTCCAGCTCGTTGCCGGGCCATCCGCCGTGCGGATGGGGGTGCGCCTGCGCCGGAAAGTCCGCGGAGAAGTCCGTCGGAAAGTTCGCCGGGGGGAAATCCATCTGCCTACCGCCTGCTGAGAACCACTCACTTCGCTGTGCCGGAAAGGCTAGCGGGTACCGGGGGTCGCGCCGGAGCCCTCAGTCCCTGAACCCGATGCGCCGCAGCGTGTCGGCCGCCGCGCGGTCGAGCAGCACCGCCGAGCCGCAGCCCGCGGGCAGCCGGCCCTTCTCCACCGAGCGCGCGAGCCGGGCGGCCGCGTGGCGGTGACGCAGGAACGCGTACCGGGAGACGCCCCGGCCGCGCTCGCGCTGCCCTTCCAGCGCCGTGTCCGCGCCGACGTCCAGCAGCAGCAGGTGGAGGGTGCCGCCGCGGCGGCGGGCCTCGCGGGCCAGCCAGTCGCGGACCCAGGCCTGCGTGCCGCAGTCGTGCACGACGACGCCCTCGCCGCCGCGCAGCGCCCGGCGCAGTCCGGCGTAGTGGGCGAGCCGGACGAGGGGGCGGTAGAGGCCGTAGGGCAGGAAACGCGGGGTACGGGCGTCCCAGCGGTCCCGGGTGTCCTGGGAGTCGATGCGGACGCCCCGCACGGTCCGCCGCATGAGCGTGGACTTGCCGCTGCCGGGCAGGCCGGTGACCACGACCAGGTCCCGGGGGCCGAAGAGCAGGCCGTGCGGGCTGCGGCCGGCCCGCTCGCGCAGGTCGCGGACGACGGGCGCCGGCCGGGGGCCGCGCGCCTCCCGGGCCGGGGCGACGGGCTGCGCGGGCAGCGCGAGCCCCGAGCCGGTCGCGAATGCCGTGGACCTCGCCCTGGTCGTCCTGTTCACCGTGATCGTCCTCCCCTGGGGTCAGATGGTGTCCTCATCCCCACCGAGCGTAAAGAGAAGGTAATGCGCCGCGCCCGGCGATTTCGTGCGCGTACCGACACAAGCCGGTTACAGATGCGGCCTGCCGTGATCGGGGCGAGCCGTGCAATGATGGCCGCGCCAACTGCATACCGGCCGTTTGAATCCGCGCGGGAGAGTCCTCAGCAGCAGCTTCGCTGGGGCGCCGAAGGAGCAAGTCCCTCCCTTGAATCTCTCAGGCCCCGTTACCGCGCGGGCGAGGCACATCTGAAAAGCGGGCCGCTGTCTCCAGCGGTCCCACCCAAGGTGCAAGTCATGGTCGATCCCCTCGCGGATCGTCATGGCGAACCTCTCAGGTTCCGATGACAGATGGGGAGGAACGACCTCGCCTTCCCCCGTGCCTGCCCGCCCCGCTGCGCGCGCACCGGGGGGATCCCGTCGCCTTGGGAGACGAACGCCCGATGAGCAGTACCGACCCCGCATCCGACCAGAACGCCGGGCAGCGCCACACCGCCCTCGACGCGGTGCACCGCGCGCTCGGCGCGACGATGACCGACTTCGCCGGCTGGGACATGCCCCTGCGCTACGGCTCCGAACGCGACGAGCACCACGCCGTCCGCACCCGGGCCGGGCTCTTCGACCTGTCGCACATGGGTGAGATCACCGTCACCGGCCCGCAGGCCGCCGCCCTCCTCGACTTCGCCCTGGTGGGCAACATCGGGGCGGTCAAGGCCGGCCGCGCCCGCTACACGATGATCTGCCGCGCGGACGGCGGCATCCTGGACGACCTGATCGTCTACCGGCTCGCCGAGACCGAGTTCATGGTGGTGGCCAACGCCTCCAACGCGCAGGTCGTGCTGGACGCGCTGACCGAGCGCGCCGACGGCTTCGACGCCGAGGTCCGCGACGACCGCGACGCCTACGCGCTGATCGCCGTGCAGGGCCCCGAGTCCCCCGGCATCCTCGCGGCCGTCACCGACGCCGACCTGGACGGCCTGAAGTACTACGCGGGCCTGCCCGGCACCGTCGCCGGCGTCCCGGCCCTCATCGCGCGCACCGGCTACACCGGCGAGGACGGCTTCGAGCTGTTCGTGCGGCCGGAGCACGCCGTCGAGCTGTGGCAGGCGCTGACCAAGGCCGGCGAGGGCGCCGGGCTGGTGCCCTGCGGCCTGTCCTGCCGGGACACGCTCCGCCTGGAGGCGGGCATGCCGCTGTACGGGCACGAGCTGAGCACCTCCCTCACCCCGTTCGACGCGGGACTGGGCCGGGTGGTGAAGTTCGAGAAGGAAGGCGACTTCGTCGGGCGCACGGCGCTGGAGGCCGCCGCCGGGCGCGCCGCGTCGCAGCCCCCGCGCGTCCTCGTCGGCCTGGTCGCCGAGGGCCGCCGGGTCCCGCGCGCCGGGTTCGCCGTCGTCGCGGGCGGCGAGGTGATCGGCGAGGTCACCTCCGGCGCCCCCTCCCCCACCCTCGGCAAGCCGATCGCGATGGCGTACGTCGACGCCGCCCACGCCGCGCCGGGCACCACGGGCGTCGGCGTGGACATCCGGGGCAGCCACGAGCCGTACGAGGTCGTGGCGCTGCCGTTCTACAAGCGCCAGAAGTAGACACTGGGCGCGTCGACGCCCGCCCGCGCGTGACGCTGCGCACACTTCCGCCGCTCACGTGCGTTTCCGCAGTCCCCTATTCACCAGCACCCTCCCGCGTACAGGAGAATTCAAGCCATGAGCAACCCCCAGCAGCTGCGCTACAGCAAGGAGCACGAGTGGCTGTCGGTCGCCGAGGACGGCGTCTCGACGGTCGGCATCACGGAGCACGCGGCCAACGCGCTCGGTGACGTGGTCTTCGTACAGCTCCCGGAGGTCGGTGACACGGTGACCGCGGGCGAGACCTGCGGCGAGCTGGAGTCGACCAAGTCGGTCAGCGAGCTGTACGCGCCGGTCTCCGGCGAGATCGTCGAGGTCAACCAGGACGTCGTCGACGACCCGGCGCTGGTGAACTCCGCTCCCTTCGAGGGCGGATGGCTGTTCAAGGTACGCACGGCGGGCGAGCAGGACGACCTGCTCTCCGCCGACGAGTACACCGCCTTCACCGCCGGCTGAGGAGTCGTAGACGCATGTCCGTCCTGAACACGCCCCTGCACGAGCTCGACCCGGAGATCGCCGCCGCGGTCGACGCCGAGCTGAACCGTCAGCAGTCCACGCTCGAGATGATCGCCTCGGAGAACTTCGCTCCGCTCGCGGTGATGGAGGCGCAGGGCTCGGTCCTGACCAACAAGTACGCCGAGGGCTACCCGGGCCGCCGCTACTACGGCGGCTGCGAGCACGTCGACGTGGCCGAGCAGATCGCGATCGACCGGATCAAGGAGCTGTTCGGCGCCGAGTACGCCAACGTGCAGCCCCACTCGGGCGCCTCCGCCAACCAGGCCGCCCTGTTCGCCATGGCCCGGCCCGGCGACACGATCCTCGGCCTGGACCTGGCGCACGGCGGTCACCTGACCCACGGCATGCGGCTGAACTTCTCCGGCAAGCAGTTCGACGTGGTCGCCTACCACGTGGACGACGCCGGTCTGGTCGACATGGCCGAGGTCGAGCGCCTCGCCAAGGAGCACCGCCCGAAGGTGATCATCGCCGGCTGGTCGGCGTACCCGCGGCAGCTGGACTTCGCGGAGTTCCGCCGCATCGCGGACGAGGTCGAGGCCTTCCTGTGGGTGGACATGGCGCACTTCGCGGGCCTGGTCGCGGCCGGTCTCCACCCGAACCCGGTGGAGTACGCGGACGTGGTCACGTCCACCACCCACAAGACGCTGGGCGGACCCCGCGGCGGCGTCATCCTCGCGAAGAAGGAGTTCGCGAAGAAGCTGAACTCCTCCGTCTTCCCGGGCTTCCAGGGCGGCCCCCTGGAGCACGTGATCGCGGCCAAGGCGGTCTCCTTCAAGGTCGCCGCGAGCGAGGAGTTCAAGGAGCGTCAGGCCCGCACGGTCGAGGGCGCGAAGATCCTCGCCGAGCGCCTGACCGCGCCGGACGCCCGCGCGGCCGGGGTGAACGTCCTGTCCGGCGGCACCGACGTGCACCTGATCCTGGTCGACCTGCGCGAGTCCGAGCTGGACGGCCAGCAGGCCGAGGACCGGCTCCACGAGGTCGGCATCACGGTCAACCGCAACGCGGTCCCGAACGACCCGCGCCCGCCGATGGTCACCTCCGGACTGCGCATCGGCACGCCCGCCCTCGCGACCCGCGGCTTCACCGCCGAGGACTTCGCCGAGGTCGCGGACGTGATCGCCGAGACGCTGAAGGCGCCGTCCCCGTTCGCGGAGGCCGACGCGGCGGCGCTGAAGGCCCGGGTCACGGCCCTGGCCGACAAGCACCCGCTGTATCCGGGTCTGAGCAAGTAGTTCCCTTTCCCGGGTGCCGCGCACACTGAGAGGTGTGCGCGGCACCCCGCACCACCCTGCATTGAGGAGTTCCCCCGTGGCCATCTCGGTCTTCGACCTGTTCTCGATCGGTATCGGCCCGTCCAGCTCCCACACGGTCGGCCCGATGCGCGCGGCCCGCATGTTCGCGCGGCGGCTGCGGGGCGAGGGCCTGCTGGACTCCGTCGCGTCGGTGCGCTGCGAGCTGTACGGCTCGCTGGGCGCCACCGGCCACGGCCACGGCACGCCGAAGGCGGTGCTGCTGGGCCTGGAGGGCTCCTCGCCGCGCACGGTGGACGTGGAGGGCGCGGACGACCGGGTGGCGCAGATCAAGGACTCCGGCCGGCTGCGGCTGCTGGGCTCGCACGAGGTGCCGTTCTCCTTCGACGACGACCTGGTCCTGCACCGCCGCAAGGCCCTGCCGTACCACGCCAACGGCATGACGATATGGGCCCACGACGCCCAGGGCGCGGAGCTGCTGGCGAAGACGTACTACTCGGTCGGCGGCGGCTTCGTCGTGGACGAGGACGCGGTCGGCGCGGACCGCATCAAGCTCGACGACACGGTCCTGAAGTACCCCTTCCGCACGGGCGACGAGCTGCTGCGCCTGGCGAAGGAGACCGGCCTGTCGATCTCCTCGCTGATGCTGGAGAACGAGCGCGCCTGGCGCACCGAGGACGAGATCCGGGACGGGCTGCTGGAGATCTGGCGCGTGATGCAGGCCTGCGTGGCCCGGGGCATGTCCCGCGAGGGCATCCTGCCGGGCGGCCTGCGGGTCCGTCGCCGGGCCGCCATGACGGCGCGTCAGCTCCGGGCGGAGGGCGACCCGCTGGCGCTCTCCATGGAGTGGATCACGCTGTACGCGATGGCGGTGAACGAGGAGAACGCGGCCGGCGGCAGGGTGGTGACCGCCCCCACGAACGGCGCGGCCGGCATCATCCCGGCGGTCCTGCACTACTACGTGAACTTCGTGCCCGGCGCCGACGAGGACGGCGTGGTCCGCTTCCTGCTCGCGGCCGGCGCGATCGGCATGCTCTTCAAGGAGAACGCCTCGATCTCCGGCGCCGAGGTCGGCTGCCAGGGCGAGGTCGGCTCGGCCTGCTCGATGGCGGCGGGCGCGCTGGCCGAGGTCCTCGGCGGTTCCCCCGAGCAGGTCGAGAACGCGGCCGAGATCGGCATGGAGCACAACCTCGGCCTGACCTGCGACCCCGTGGGCGGCCTGGTCCAGATCCCGTGCATCGAGCGCAACGGCATGGCCTCGGTGAAGGCGGTCACGGCGGCCCGGATGGCTATGCGCGGCGACGGTTCGCACAAGGTGTCCCTGGACAAGGTCATCAAGACGATGAAGGACACGGGCGCGGACATGAGCGTCAAGTACAAGGAGACGGCCCGGGGCGGGCTGGCGGTGAACATCATCGAGTGCTGACCCGGCAGCGGCGGGTCGCGGGACCAGGGGAGGTTCGCCGGATGAGCGGGTCGGTCAGCGCTGTCAGCAGCAGCGGAACGTACTCCTTCACCAAGCCAAACCGGGAGAGCGTCACGCTCGTCGCCGGGCTGGGGGTGGCGGGGGACGTGCACGCCGGGGCCACGGTGAAACACCGGTTCCGGATGGAGAAGGACCCCTCGCAGCCGAATCTGCGGCAGGTGCACCTGATACACGAGGAACTGTTCGACGAGGTGCGGACGGCCGGGTTCGAGGTGGCCGCCGGCCAGCTCGGGGAGAACGTGACCACGCGCGGGATCGACCTGCTCGGGCTGCCCACCGGGACGCTGCTGCGGCTCGGCGGACAGGCCGTGGTCGAGGTGACCGGGCTGCGGAATCCCTGCAAGCAGATCGACGGCTTCCGCAAGGGCCTCATGAAGCAGGTCGTCGGACGCGGTCCGGACGGCCGGCCGTCCTTCAGGTCCGGGATCATGGGCGTGGTGCTCAGCGGCGGCGTGGTGCGGCCCGGGGACCCGATCACGGTCGAGCTGCCGGACGGGCCGCACCACCCGCTGCGGATCGTCTAGGGCGGGTCCTAGCCGCGGAAGGCCGCCGGGCGTTCCGGGCTCGCCCCGGCCAGGGCCTCGGCGACCGCCTCGGCGCCGGCCCGCAGCCCGTAGACGGGGGTGTCGGGCTGCTGGCGCCAGGAGTCGTCGATGCCGCCCGCGTCGACGGTGTCGAACCCGAGCTCGTCGATCAGGGCGCGGACCTTCGCCTTCGCCGCCTCGTCGTCGCCGGCCACCGGGAGCGCCATGCGGTCGGGGTCGCCCGCGGCGCGCGGGCGCTCCAGGATGTCCTGGGCGTAGGTGCCGTTGAAGGCCTTGATCACGGGGTGGCCGAGGTGGCGTTCCGTCCAGCGGCTCTCGGTGAGGCCCTGGTCCTCGATCTCCGCGATCCGGCCGTCCCGCTGCTGCGGGTAGTAGTTGTTGGTGTCGATGACGGCCACTCCGTCGGCCGCGCCGTCCAGGACGCCGGCCGGCAGGCTCGGGATCGCCTTGAGCGGGATCGTGACCACCACGACCTCGGCACCGCGCGCCGCCCCCTCGACGGTGACGGGGGTCGCTCCCGTCTCCTCGGCGAGTTCCCCGAGCGTCGCCGGCCCGCGGGAGTTCGCGACGGAGACGTCGTGTCCGAGTGCGCTGAGGCGCCGGGTGAGGTTGCCGCCGATGTTGCCCGCGCCGATGATGCCGATCTTCATGAGAGGCCTTGCCTTCCGGGACCTGGACGAATCTTGTTCGATGCACATGCATGCATCTGTCGAGGCCAACCCCGTGCGGCGGCGGGCTATTCCGGCTCCGCGGCGCACTTCGCGGAATTCTCCGCGGGCGCGACCCGTCACCGGCCGCCGAACGGATCCTCCGGCTCCGCCGTGAGGACGGCCGCCGCAGCCTCCGGGTACCCGTCCTCGACGGCCCGGACCAGCGCCTCGCGGGCCTCGTCGGCGGTGTCGGGCTCCGCCACGCGCAGGCAGGTCGGGGCCAGGAGCTCGACCGGGCCCGTGCGCAGCACCGGGACGAACTCCGTGGAGAGGTCGGCCGGCACGGGATTGCGCGCGGCGGCGACCACGGCCGCGTGAAAGGCGACGTCGGCGTCGACGAAGACCTCGTCGTTCCCCGCCGAGGCGGCCCTGCGCCCCTGCAGCGCCGGCCGCATCGCGGTGACGTGCTCGGGCGGGTCGGCAAGTGCGTCGACCTGCCGCCGGCGCTGGAACGGCACGGCGGCCGCTGGACCGTGCGCATCGAGCGCCGGTCATGAGGAGGGGGCGCCCCGCAACGCGAGGCGCCCCCTTTCCGCTCGTCTCACTTGTTCAGGTGCGCCCAGAACTCGTCGAACGAGAGGAGCTTGTCACCGTCGAGGTCGCGGCTCTTGATGATGACCTCGGCGACCGACTCGGTGACGTTCCAGTCACCCCCCTGGGCCAGGGCGGTCCTGAACTCGGCCGCGGTGACGTAGCCGTCACCGTCCGTGTCGATCCGCTGGAACTCCTTGCGCGCTTCTTCGATGTCGGCCACCGATCCGCCCCTCTTCGTCATGCCTTGCGGTCATACTCGCTGTTCTACTGACGCAGGTCAGGTTAACGGCCCTGGTGAGCGCGGAGTGAGGCGACCACCCAGGAGAACTCCTCCTCGTACGAGGGCCGGCATCCGACGCCGTTCACGATCGCCGACAGGTGGCGGTACCGGGCGACCCGTACGTTCGAGGCGGCGGTCAGCCGGTCCAGGACGGCGGTCCGGTCGGCGTCGCCCAGCAGGTCCCGCAGCAGGGTCTCGGCCGCCGGGTCGCCGGGGGCGACGCCCTGCCGCAGCGCCTCGCCGCCCAGGTGCACGAGACGGCTCATGAACCACAGGGACGTGCCCGCGGGGACGTCCGGCCCGCGGTCCGCCGCGTTGAACTCGACCATCGTCCGCATCAGCGCCCGGAACTCCGGGTCCTGGATCAGCTCGGCGAGCTCCACCCAGGCGTCGACCTGCTCGGGAGCGGGATCGTCCGGCAGGTCCGCCGCGGCGAACCGCAGCCGGGTGCGGATGTCGGGGTCTGCGGTGTCGAGACCGTCGAAGATCTCCGCCAGGAAGTCGTCGAGGAGCCGCTTGCGTTCGGCCGCCGACAGCCGGGCCAGTCTGTTCATCAGGGTCATCTCCTCCGCGGTCGAACCGCGTCGCGCCACGGACGACAGCACGGCCCGGGTCACCTTCAGCGAGGCGATCTGCGCGTCCAGCGCCGCCACGTGCGCCGCCGCGACCTCCGCGACGGTGCGCTCCCCGGCCAGCACCCGGCGCACGTCGGCCAGACCGAGGCCCAGTTCGCGCAGGGTGCGGATCAGTTCGAGACGGGCGGCGGACCCGGCGTCGTAGAGGCGGTAGCCGCCGGCCGAGCGGGTCACCGGGGCCAGGACGCCCTCGTCGGACCAGTAGCGGATGGTGCGCACGGTCAGTCCGGTGGAGCGGGCCAGCTCTCCGATGGTGAAAAGTCCGGTGCCGTCGTCGATCATGTGTGTGAGTGTGGGCCTTCCAGTGGGTGGAGACTCAAGGAGCGCGAAGGGAACCGGTGCGGTGGGGGACCTGCGGGACATTCTCGACGCGGCCGCGCGCGGCGTCTTCCCTCCCCCCGACGGCCGCACGACCGTCCTGCCCCAGCCCTCCCCCCGGGACGCGGGCGTCCTCTCCTTCACCGCGCACTCGGTGGTCTTCACCGACGAGGACCCCGCGTGGGTGCACGAGACGCTCGGCGCCGCCGACTGCGACGCTCTCGCCGCGTCGATGAGCCCCCGCTTCCTGACGGCCCTGCTGGACCGCACGGGCCGGGTCGCGGAGACGGTCGACGCGCTGGTCGTCGGCTCCCCGCTGCCGGGCCCGCCGCCGCTCGCCCTGACGGAGATCGCGGATCCGGACCATCCCCGGGTGGTCAGTTCGCGCAGACGGCGCGACGACGTGCGGGTGTGGGCCGCGCAGGGGGGCGTGGTCGTCCTCGGGCGCGGGGTCGCGGGGCGGCTGGAGGTCGCCGTGGAGGTCGAGGAGGGCGTACGCCACCGGGGGCTGGGCCGGGCCCTCGTGGGCGCGGCACGGCACCTGGGCGGGGGCGAGCCGGTGTGGGCGCAGATCTCGCCGGGGAACGCCCGCAGCACACGGGCGTTCCAGGCGGCGGGCTATCTCCCGGTCGGGGCGGAGGCGCTGCTCACCGTCCGGCGGGAGCCGGGCGCCGGGGCGGTCGGCGCCACGGCACATGGTTCAGGTCGCCCGCACGGCCGCTGAGCGGCTCGGTCTCCGTGGCCCCGCCGACGGGTGCCGGAGCACCGGCGGACGCGGTCTAGCGGAAGATGCCGGTGTGGCCGAGCGAGTAGCGGCCCGGCTGCGGGTAGACGGCCAGGCCGTGCGGGCCCCTGCCGACCTTGATGCGGGCGAGCTGCTCCCCGGTGCGGGTGTCGATGGCGTACACCTCGGAGTTGTACCGCCCGGACAGCCACAGCACCTTGCCGTCCGCCGAGACGCCGCCCATGTCGGGGCTGCCGCCGTGCGGGAGGCGCCACTTCGCGG
Source organism: Streptomyces sp. 3330 (assembly GCF_031456635.1). Classification (NCBI taxonomy): domain Bacteria; kingdom Bacillati; phylum Actinomycetota; class Actinomycetes; order Kitasatosporales; family Streptomycetaceae; genus Streptomyces; species Streptomyces sp. 3330. Next base: position 36,296 of record NZ_JAVDVA010000012.1, on the reverse strand, counting down.
TGAGCGCGTTCTTGTGGAAGTCGAAGACGGAGACGGTGCCCTCGCCGCGGTTGGAGACGTACATCTCGCGGGAGTCGCGGCCGATGTAGAGCCCGTGGCAGCCCTTGCCGGTGTGCAGGAACTCCGGCTTGCCGAAGGTGTCGCCGTCGACGATCCACATCCCGTCGGCCATCATGTCCGCGATGTAGAACCGCTTCCCGTCGGGCGAGACCTTCACGTCCTGCGGCATGGCGCCCTTGAAGGGCAGTCTCTGCTGTCCGACGACCTTCATCTTCCGGGTGTCGACCTTCAGCAGTTCACCGCTGAACTCGCAGGACACGATGAAGTACTTGCCGTCGAGGGAGAAGTCGGCGTGGTTGACGCCGTAGCAGGTGACCGGTTCCGTCCTGATCCGCCGCATGGTGTGCGGGTCGCGGAAGACGAGTTCGCGGTCGAGGGAGGCCATGACGACGGCGTACTTGCCGTCGGGCGTGAAGTAGAGGTTGTACGGGTCGTGCACCTCGACGGGCTTGCCCGCCCTGCCGGTCTTCGGGTCGATGGGGGTGAGGGTGTGCCCCCGGTTGTTGTTGACCCACAGCGTCTTCATGTCCCAGGAGGGGACGACGTGCTGCGGCTGCCGCCCCACCCGGAGGGTCTCGATCACCTCGTACGTCTTCGGGTCGATGACCGAGACGGTGTCGGACTCGGTGTTGGGGACGTAGACCCGGGACGGGAAGTCCTTGACCACCGGGGAGAGCCTGCCGGGGCGGTCGGCGGCGTAGACGTCCTTCGGGTCGAGCACCGGCGGCATGCCGGGCAGGCCGTCCACGACGGGCTTGCGGGCCTTCTTCGCCGGTGCGGGAGCGGCCGCCTTCGTGGCGCCGCCCCCTCCTTCCCTGGCCGTTCCGCCCCCGGCGCCGGTGCCGCAGGCGGCGAGAACGGTGAGCGCGGCACACGCGAGCAGGGCGCTTTTCACGAGGTTGCGGTGCATCAGCCGATCAGCTCCGTGGTGGTGACCGCGCGCAGCCCGCGGCGGTCGAGTTCGTCGAGTACGGCGGGGAGTGCGGCGACCGTGTCCGCGTACCCGAGGTGCAGGCTCACGACGGATCCGTCCCGGACCCCGCCGAGGATGTTGCGGGCGACGGCGGTGGCACCGGGCGAGGTGAAGTCGAGGGAGTCGACGTCGTAGGAGAGGACGTGCGGATAGCCCGCGTGGCGGGCCAGCCGTTCCACGAGCGGGGAGGCGCGGGTGGCGCGGGAGGGCCGGAACCAGGTGCCGATGGATCCGGTGAGCCTGCGCAGCCGCTCGGCGCAGCCGGTGATCTCGGCCGCCGCCTCGGCCTCCGGCATGGCGTTGATGTCCAGGTGGCGCTGGGTGTGGTTGCCGAGGTCGTGGCCGCCGTCGAGGATCCGGCGGGCGAGGTCGGGGTGTGCGTCGAGCCAGGACCCGACGGCCAGCACGGTGACGCGCGCGCCGTGCCGCTCGGCCTCCCCGAGCACGGCCCGGGCGACGGAGGGCTCGCCCTGCCCGTGGAAGGTGAGCGCGACCCGGGAACGACCGCGCGGACCGTGACTGATCTGAGCGGGCTGGCGGGGGAAGGCCCGGGGCGCGGGGGCGGCGAGGGGACGGGCGGTGGCCCCGGGGGTGCGGGTGGGGGACGCGGAGCCCGGGGAGGCGGAGGCGGGGGCGTGCGGGGCGACGGCGCCGGAGGAGGACGTGAAGGGCGAGCACGCGGCCGCGAACGCACCCCCGGCGACGAGCCCGGTGCCCGCCCGCAGCACGGAACGACGGTCGGATGTGGTCACCCGCACCATTTAAGGCCGGACGTGGGGCAATTCCGGCCATTGACGCATCCTGGCCCGCCAACCGGGGGCACGCGCTCCCGGCCCGCCCCGGGGATCCCTCCCCGGGCGCCCGGCCGGCCTGCCGTCGCGCGCTAGCGGTCGGCGACCCGCATCTCGAACCACGTCGTCTTGCCCCGGGGCAGCAGATCCACGCCCCAGCGGTCGGAGAGCTTGTCGACGAGGAACAGCCCCCGGCCGCTGACGTCCAGCTCCTGGACCGGCATCAGACAGGGCAGCCCCCGGGAGGGATCGCGGACCTCGACCCGGATCCAGCCGCGCCGGCGTCGCATCCGCAGACCGAAGACCCGGGCGCCGGTGTGCCGTACGGCGTTGCCGACGAGCTCGGAGACGAGAAGGACCGTGTCCTCGGTCATCTTGGGGGTCAGCCCCCACTGGCGCAGGACGACGACCTGGGCCAGCCGGCGGGCCGTGGCGGCGGACTCGGGGCGGGACGGGAGCGGAACCTCGCCGTCCGTCGGGTTGCCGAACAACTCCAGCGCTTTCAACGCCCGTTCGTCCTCGACCGCAGGCGACCAGCGCGCCGCGATCGCACGGCCCGGTCCCCGCGGCTGTTCGATGCCCTCCAGCCCCGCCATGCCCCCATCATGGCCGCCCGGAGCCCCCTCCGGGGCCGTTCCGACGGAATGCACCCCCCGGAATCGACCGTTCCGGATCACGCCTTCGGCATATGCCAGGGACAGGTCAAAGGCCGACAAACCGGGACTGACCTGCGACGACAACGCACCGCAGGGCAATCGCCGGGTCCACTCGACAAGGCAGGCTTAAGGCTGCCTTAAGGCTCCCATAAACCGCCCCATCGAGGGACCCGGGATGAGACACCCCGTCAATTGCAAGTGATTCCGGGGAGTCGGAAGGAGACCTCTCTCACAGGAACTTGGCCTTGCCGGGGCCTTCCTCGACGAAGCTGCGCATGCCGGTCTCGCGGTCGGCGGTCGCGAACAGACCCGCGAACCAGTTCCGTTCGATCGCCAGGCCCGTCTCGATGTCGGTCTCCAGACCGGCGTCGATCGACTCCTTCGCGGCGCGCAGCGCGAGCGCCGGCCCCTGCGCCAGCTTGGCAGCCCAGCGGTGCGCCTCCGTGTACACGTCGGCCGCCGGGACGACCCGGTCCACCAGGCCGAGGGTCAGCGCCTCGTCGGCCTTGACCATCCGGCCGGTGAAGATCAGGTCCTTCGCCTTGGAGGGGCCGACCAGCCGGGAGAGACGCTGGGTGCCGCCGGCGCCGGGGATCAGCCCGAGCAGGATCTCCGGCTGGCCCAGCTTGGCGTTGTCCCCGGCGATCCTGAAGTCCGCGCACAGCGCGAGCTCGCAGCCGCCGCCCAGCGCGTATCCGGTCACGGCCGCGACGACGGGCTTGGGGATGCGGGCCACCGCCGTGAAGGAGTCCTGGAGGGCGCGGGCGCGCAGGACCATCGCGGTGTGGTCCATCTCCTGCATCTCCTTGATGTCCGCGCCCGCGGCGAACACCTTCTCCCCGCCGTACACGACGACCGCGCGCACGTCGTCACGACGGGTCGCCTCCTCGGCGAGCTCCTTGAGCCGGTCCTGGGTGGCCACGTCCAGCGCGTTCATGGGCGGACGGTCGAGACGCAGCGTGCCGACGCCGTCGGCGACTTCGAGATTCACGGTCATGCCAGCAGGTTAACGCTGACTAACGGGAGCGGGGCCGGTGCGGTCGGTCACATCGGGCCGGGGGTCCGGGGGTCGCCCCCGGGCAGGCACAGCACGCTGACCCACAGGGGTGGGGACGGCGAGGGGCCCGGTGCCGTGTGTCGCGGCGCCGGGCCCCTCGTGCGGTCGTCGAGCGGGTGTTACTTCGTCCACTCCGCCCACGGGATGTTCCAGCCGTTGAGGCCGTTGGCCGGGTCGACCGTCGGGTCGGTGGAGTTCTTCACGACCACCACGTCGCCGACCATCGAGTGGTTGAAGAACCACGCGGCCGGCACGCCGCTGTCGTAGCCGCCGCGCACGTCCCGCAGGCCGATGCAGCCGTGGCTGGCGTTGTAGTTGCCGAAGGCGTCGCCGCCCCAGTAGTTGCCGTGCACGAAGGTGCCGGAGTCGGTGAGGCGGATGGCGTGCGGCACGTCCTTGATGTCGTACTCGCCGTCGTAGCCGACCGTGTCGCCGTTCATCCGCGTCACGGTGAACTTCTCGCTCATCACCATCTGGCCGTTCCAGGTGGCGTAGCCGGGCTTGCCGGTGGTGACCGGGATGGTCTTGACGACCTTGCCCTCCTGCGTGATCTTCATCGTGTGCTTCTTGGCGTCCACGACGGACACCTGGTCACGGCCGATGGTGAAGGAGACCGTCTTGGCCTGCTTGCCGTAGACGCCCTTGCGGCCCTCGACGCCGTCGAGGTTCAGCTTCACGGTGACCTTGGTGCCGGCCTTCCAGTACTTCTCGGGACGGAAGTCGAGACGGTCGTTGCCGAACCAGTGGCCCTGGACGTCGACGGCCGGCACCGTCGTGACGGTGATGGCCTTCTCCACGTCGTCCGGGTGGGTGATGCCCCGGGTGAACCGCACCGAGAACGGCATGCCGACGCCGACCGTGGAACCGTCCTCGGGCGTGAAGTTGCCGGTGAAGGTGTTCTGCGGGCTCAGCGTGGTGAAGGACGAGTCCTCGGCGGCCGTACGGCCCTCGGAGTCCTTCGCGACCGCGTGCACCTGGTACTTGGTGGACCCGGCGAGGTGCGTGGCGGGCGTCCAGCCGGCGCCGTCCGCGGAGATCTCGCCGGCGACCGCGGTGCCCTTGTCGTCCTTGACGACGACCTCGGTCAGCTTGCCCTTGGCGGCCGTGACCTTCAGGGCGCCGCTGGTGTCGACGTCCTTGGCGCCGGTCTTCGGGGCGATGGTCACGACCGCCTCGGACTGCTTGCTCTCCGCCGCGGCTGTGGCGTCCTTGCCGCCGGAGCCGTTCTTCGCACCGGACCCGGAGTCCGAGCCCCCGCCCCCGCAGGCCGTGACGGCCAGCAGCAGGCCGCCGACGATCAGCGCCAGCCGCTTGTCGCGGCCGCGCGCACGTCCGCCAACCGACGCCCCCGATATCGGTCGCACGTTCACAGTCGTTCTCCCCACTCCCCCGGGCCCTCCCCGGGCCCGCACCGCGACGCGTCCCCCGCGTTCGCCGCATATTAACCACAAGGTCAACGGGCTGGACGGGCCGAGATTGTCACCGTTCAGTCCCAACTAGGACCGTGCGAACGCGGGGAAGGTTGCACCGGGGAGCGAGGTCATTTCAGGACGCCGCCGGCGATCCACTCCTTCCAGCTCATGTTCCAGCCGCCGAGCCCGTTGTCCGGGGCGACCTGCTTGTCCTTGCTGTGCACGACCTCGATGACGTCGCCGACGAGCGAACGGTCGAAGAACCAGCCTGCGGGCGTGTCCGACGAGCCGCCCTTGACGTCCCTGAGGCCCACGCAGCCGTGGCTCACGTTGGCCCGGCCGAAGACGTCCTCGGCCCAGTAGTTGCCGTGCAGGAAGGTGCCGGAGCTCGTCAGCCGCATGGCGTGCGGCACGTCCGGGATGTCGTACTCGCCCTTGCCGTTCGCCTTCTTGAAGCCGACCGTGGCGCCGTTCATCCGGGTCAGCTCCAGCATCTCGGTCACCACCATCTTCCCGTTGTAGGTGGTGTTCTTCGGGGCCCCGGCCGTGATCGGCACGGTGGCCAGCAGTTCGTCGTCGCGCCGCACCTCCATGGTGTGCTTCGCCGCGTCCACCAGGGACACCTGGCTGCGGCCGACGGTGAAGGAGAACGACTTGTCCTGGAGCCCGTAGACGCCGGGCGCCCCCTCGACGTCCCGCAGCGCGAGCGTGACGGTGACCCGGGTGCCGGGCTTCCAGTACTCCTCGGGCCGGAAGTCGAGCCGGGTGTCGCCGAACCAGTGCGGCCGGACGTCCACCACGGGTTCTGCCGTGACCCGCACGGCGCGCTGGACCGCGGCGCGGTTGTCGATCTCCCGGTTGAACTCCAGCGAGACGATCATCCCGGTGCCCACGGTGGAGCGGTTCTCCGGGGTGACATAGCCGATGAAGCGCTCCTCGGGGACGTAGGTGGTGAAGGTGGTGTGCCGGGCCGAGCGGTTGCCCTCGGCGTCCAGCGCCACCGCGTCGACGGTGTAGCGGGCGGCGAGCCCGAGCCGGTCGTCGTCCGGCCGCCAGCTCGATCCGTCCGCGGCGATCCGGCCCGCGACCGGCGTCTCCTGGGCGTCCTGCGACCTGACGACCTTCACCGACTCCAGCCGCCCGCCCGGCACCCGCACCAGCAGCGGCTCCTCCGGCCGCACCCCCTTCGTCCCGTCCGCCGGGGTGACGCGGATGACGTCCTCGGGGGCCGGGGGTTTGCCGAGCACCCGGTCGAGTCCGCTCCGGCTGTCCTCGCCGGTGCATCCGGCGGCCCCGGCCAGTAGTCCTGCCCATGTCAGTACGGCGGCCAGTGCGACCCCCGCGCGCCGTGCGCGCCCTTGTACGTGCCTCACATCGTGCCCAACGATCGGGCACGCTCCGGGGAAACGTGAGTGCGAGGGCCGCTCTGGGCAGAAATGGGAGGAGGACGACGCGACGGGGAGCCGCGGCCGGGACACCGCGCGCTCTTTTCCCACGTCGTTCCACGAGCCGCGGGAGGCTGAACGGTGTCCAGCGCAGCCGAGCAGGAGGCGGTGGCGGAGCGCGCCACGCCGGACACCGTCGTGAACGGTGCGTCACGCAAGGTGCCGGGACCACCCGTGTGGCCGGGCGCGTCCACACCACTGGGCGCCCGGTTCCGGGTCGGCCCGGACGGGGTCGCGGGAACCAACTTCGCCCTGTGGGCGGGTGGGGCGGAGGCGGTCGACCTGTGTCTGTTCGACGAGGCCGGCCGGGAGACCCGGGCCCGCCTCACCGAGCTCACGCACGAGATCTGGCACGGCTTCGTGCCGGGGATCATGCCGGGCCAGCGCTACGGCTACCGGGTGCACGGCCGCTGGGACCCGTGGACCGGCGGCCGCTGGAACCCGGCGAAGCTGCTCCTGGACCCGTACGCCCGGGCGGTGGACGGCGAGTTCAGCCTGCCGCCGGAGGTCTACGGGCATGTCCGCGACTGGCCCCAGCAGCAGGTCGCCGACACCGTGCGCGACGAACGGGACTCGGCGCCGCACGTCCCCAAGGGCGTCGTCGTGCACGATGACGACGACTGGGCCGACGACCGCCGCCCCAAGACGCCCTGGGCGGACTCGGTGATCTACGAGCTGCATGTGCGCGGCTTCACCCGGCTGCACCCCGGGATCCCCGAGGAACTGCGCGGCACCTACGCCGGTCTGGCGCACCCGGCGGCCGTGGAACACCTGGTGAAGCTGGGCGTCACGGCGGTGGAGCTGCTGCCGGTCCACCAGTTCGCGCACGAGGACCATCTGCTGCGCAGGGGGCTGAAGAACTACTGGGGCTACAACTCCATCGGCTACTTCGCCCCGCACGCCGCGTACGCCTCCGCCGGGACGACGGGCGGGCAGGTGGGCGAGTTCAAGCGGATGGTGCGCGCCCTGCACGCGGCCGGCATCGAGGTGATCCTCGACGTCGTCTACAACCACACGGCGGAGGCCGGCGAACTGGGGCCGACGCTGTCGCTGAAGGGCATCGACAACCGGGGCTACTACCGGGTGCAGTCGGACGCGCGCCGGTACGCCGACTACACCGGCTGCGGGAACACCCTGCACGTCGTCCAGCCGCACGTGCTGAGGCTGATCACCGACTCGCTGCGCTACTGGGTGACGGAGATGGGCGTCGACGGCTTCCGCTTCGACCTGGCGGCGGCGCTGGCCCGCTCCATGCACGACGTCGACATGCTGTCCCCGTTTCTCGCGGTGATCGCGCAGGACCCGGTGCTGCGCCGGGTCAAGCTGATCGCCGAGCCCTGGGACGTGGGGTCGGGCGGCTACCAGGTGGGCGCCTTCCCGCCCCTGTGGACGGAGTGGAACGACCGCTACCGCGACGCCGTACGGGATTTCTGGCGGCACGCGCTGCCGGACGTGCGGGAGATGGGCTACCGGCTGTCGGGGTCGAGCGACCTGTACGCGTGGGGCGGACGCCGGCCCTACGCGTCGGTCAACTTCGTGACCGCGCACGACGGTTTCACCCTGCGCGACCTGGTGTCGTACGACCGCAAGCACAACGAGGCCAACGGCGAGGGCAACCGGGACGGCACGAACGACAACCGCTCCTGGAACGGCGGCACGGAGGGCGAGACGGCCGACGAGCGGGTGCTGGCCCTGCGGCGCAGGCAGCTGCGGAACCTGCTCACGACGCTGCTGCTGTCGACGGGCGTGCCGATGCTGGTCGCGGGCGACGAGCTGGGGCGCACCCAGCGGGGCAACAACAACGCCTACTGCCAGGACAACGAGATCAGCTGGGTGGACTGGGGGCTGCTCGAGGAGCCGGGGTGGCGGGCCCTGTTCGACCTCACGGCACGGCTGATCGCGCTGCGCCACCGCCACCCCGTGCTGCGCCGCCGCGCCTTCTTCTCCGGGCGGGCGCACTCGGCGGACGGGCTGCGCGACCTCGCCTGGTTCACCGAGCGGGGCACGGAGATGACCGAAGGCGACTGGTACGCGCCCGCGGCGACGCTCGGGATGTACCTGTCCGGACGGGACATTCCCGGCCGGGACGAGCGGGGCGTGCCGATCGTCGACGACAGCTTCCTCGCCGTGCTGCACGCCGGGGACCGGCCGGTGAGCTTCGTCCTGCCGGGGGCGCCGTGGGCGGAGCGGTACGAGGTGGTCGTCGACACGTCGAGCGAGGAACAGGGGGAGGCGCCGGGGGTGACACACCCGGCGGGGATGCCGGTGACCGTGCCGGGGCGGGCGGTCCTGCTGCTGCGGGTGGTGGGGTGGGACAACGTTTCAGGCCCGTGAACTCCCCCGCGGATTCCTGGTCCTGAGGCCGGGCGGCTGATCACACTGAGGTCACGCCCTGTCTCCTCCTCCGCCCCCCCTTCGCCCACTCCCCCGCTGCGAGGATCCCGCATGCCCGAAATATCCCGTCGTGCGTTCGGCGGACTGGTCGGCGGCGGCGCGGTCACGGCCGTCGCCGCCGGTACCGGCGCCGCCGAGGCAGCCCCCGCCGAGCGCCCGTTCCGCGCCCGGACCTCCGCCGCGTCGGGCCGCCGCCCCAACCTCCTGGTCGTCCTCGGCGACGACCTGGGCTGGGCCGACCTGTCCTCCTACGGCGCCCCGCACATCCGAACGCCGCACCTGGACCGGCTGGCCCGCCAGGGGGTGCGCTTCACCGACGCCTACTCGGGCTCGGCGACCTGCTCCCCCACCCGGTTCAGCCTGTACACCGGGCGGTACCCCGGACGGACGAAGGGCGGGCTGGCCGAGCCGATCGCCGGCCGGACGCAGGGCCTGGACCCGAACCACCCCACCCTCGCCTCCCTGCTGAAGAAGGCGGGCTACTCGACCGCGCTGATCGGCAAGTGGCACTGCGGCTGGCTGCCGGACTACAGCCCCACCAGGTCCGGCTGGGACGAGTTCTTCGGCAACCACGGAGGGGTGCTGGAGTACTTCTCCAAGCTGGGCCAGCTCGGCGAGTACGACCTCTACGAGGGGGACGCCGAGTACAAGGACCTGCGCTACTACACCGAGGTCCTCACCGAGCGGGCGGTCGAGTACGTCGGCCGGGACCACGACCGGCCGTGGCTGCTGAACCTCAACTTCACCACCCCGCACTGGCCCTGGCTGGCGGAGGACGACGCCGGGACGGGCGCCGAGATCGAGGCGCGGATCCGGGCCGCGAAGACCCAGGCCGAGGTCGGCAGGGCCCTCAACCACTACGACGGCGGCTCGGTCGAGAAGTACGCGCAGATGGTCGAGAGCCTGGACGCGGCGGTCGGCGAGGTCATCGCCGCGCTGCGCCGCTCCGGCCAGGAGGAGAACACCCTGGTGCTGTTCGCCAGCGACAACGGCGGTGAGCGCTACTCCTACAACTGGCCGCTCAGCGGACAGAAGTTCGTGCTGCTGGAGGGCGGGATCCGGGTCCCGACGATCGTCCGCTGGCCCGCCCGCATCGACGGCCACCAGGTCAGTCACGCGCCGAACGTCTCCCCCGACTGGACGGCGACCCTGCTGGAACTGGCGGGCGCCCGCCCCGATCCGGCGTACCCGCTGGACGGCAGGAGCCTCGCCGGCTACCTGCTGCGCGGCGAGCGGCCGCCGGAGCACGACCTGTTCTGGCGGGTCCGGGCCAACCGGGCGCTGCGCCGCGGGGACTGGAAGTACTACCAGGACGCCGCGAAGACCGACCACCTCTACCACCTGGCCGCCGACTCCCGCGAACAGGCCGACCTGTCCACGGACCGGCCCGAGCTGCTCGCCGAGCTGAAGGCGGCCTGGGAGCGGACCGCGGCCGGACTGCTGCCGTACACCGACTGAGCGAAGACCCCGCTCCCGTACCCGGCCTGCCCGGGATACCCCGTCCGGATCCCCCGTCCGGATCCTTCCTCTGATCCCCCGTCCGGATCCTTCCTCTGATCCCCCGTCGAGCCGGTACGACCCCTCGAACACGCAGGTCGTAGGACCGGCGACCGAGCCCGGTCCGGCCAAAACTCGGTGGGCGTCGCCGGTGCCGGTCCGTAGGCTCGCGGTGATGCCCAGAACACCTGCAACCGCTTCCCAGGACCGCTCCGCCGTACGCTCCCTGCTGCGTCTGTGGCCGTACGTCCGCCCCGTGCGGACACGGCTGTTCGCGGCCGCCTTCGTCGCCGTGCTCGCCTCCTGTACGGGGCTGGTCATCCCGCTCGTCCTGAAGTGGATGGTGGACGGTCCCGTGGCCGGCCGGGACACGTCCGGGGTCTGGCTGGGCGCGCTCTGCCTGCTGCTGCTCGGGCTCGCGGAGGCGCTGCTGTTCGGGCTGCGGCGCTGGCTGGTGGCGCGTCCGCTGTCGCATGTCGAGGCGGAGATGCGGGCGGATCTCTACGGGCGGCTCCAGCGGCTGCCGGTGGCCTTCCACGACCGGTGGGCCTCGGGGCAGTTGCTGTCCCGGGCGACCTCCGACCTGGGACTGCTGCGCATGTTCCTCGCCTTCCCACTGACGTTCCTGCTGGTCAACTCGGTGACGATCCTCCTCGGGGTGGTCATCATGCTGCTCCAGGACTGGACGCTCGGGCTGGTCATCCTCGGGCCGGCCGTCCCCGTCGTCGTGATGTGCGTGTACTTCGAGAACCGGTACGCCGACGTGGCGCGGCGCGCCCAGGACCAGGCCGGGGACCTGACGACGGTGGTCGAGGAGAGCGTCCTCGGGATCAGGATCATCAAGGGCTTCGGGCAGCACCGGAGCCAGGCGCGGGCCTTCCGTGCACTGTCGTCGAAGCTGCGCGGCACGGAGCTGCACAAGGCACGGCTGCTGGCCACGATCTGGGCCGTCATCGTGACGCTCCCGGAGGTGGCGATCGGCGCGGCCCTGGTGCTCGGTTCGGTGCAGGTGGCGGACGGCGAGCTGTCCGCGGGCACCCTGGTCGCCTTCCTGTCCACGGCGCTCGCGCTGCGCTGGCCGGTGGACTCGATCGGGTTCCTGCTGGCGATGAGCCAGGAGGCGGCGACGGCGACGGAGCGCTACTTCGAGGTGATGGACGAGGCGCCCGAGGAGCCCGGCGGCCGCGAGGGGCGGACCGTCACGTCCGAGGGCGGTCTCCGGTTCCACGGCGTCACCTTCCGCTATCCCGACGCCGCCCCCGGCTCCCCGCCCACCCTCGACGGCGTCGACCTGCACATCCGGCCGGGCGAGTCCATGGCGCTGGTCGGCGCGACCGGCAGCGGGAAGACCACGCTCACGGCGCTCGTCCCCCGGCTGCACGAGGTGACCGCAGGCCGCATCACGCTGGACGGCGAGGACATCACCGCGATGTCCCGCGAGGAGCTGCGCTCGCGGGTCGCCGTCGCCTTCGAGGAGCCGACGCTGTTCTCCGCGAGCGTCGGGGAGAACGTGCTCATGGGCGCCACGGACGGGGCGGGCGCCGCCGAGCTGGAGCGGGCGCTGGGCGTGGCGCAGGCGGACTTCGCGCACGCCCTGCCGCAGGGCGTCGGGACCCGGGTCGGGGAGCAGGGGCTCAGTCTGTCCGGCGGGCAGCGCCAGCGCCTCGCACTGGCCAGAGCGGTCGTCGGACAGCCCGGGTTCCTCGTCCTGGACGACCCGCTGTCCGCGCTGGACGTGCACACCGAGGCCGCCGTCGAGGCGGCGCTGCGGCAGGTCCTCGCCGACACCACCGCGCTGATCGTGGCGCACCGGCCGTCCACCGTGCTCCTCGCCGACCGCGTCGCCCTGCTGTCCGGCGGGCGGGTCACCGCCGTGGGCACCCACCACGAACTGCTGCGCAGCAGCGCCGAGTACGCCCACCTCATGTCCGGAGAGCCGACCGGAGAGCTGTTCGGAGAGCCGACGGCAACGCCGTCCGGGACACCGTCCGCAGCCCGCTCCGGGGAACAGGAGGCCGACCGCCGATGACCGCCCCCACCACCGCTTCCCCCGTCACCGACGACGACCCCGGGATCCCGAAGCGGGCCGCCGACGACCCCTTCGACAAGGACGTCCTGCCCACCCCGCCCGGCGCCACGGGCGCGCTGCTGCGTTCCCTGCTGGGGCCCATGCGGGCGCGGGTCGCCCTCACCTCGCTCCTGCTGCTGCTCCAGCAGGCGGCCGTGCAGGCCGGCCCGCTGCTGGTGGCGTACGCCATCGACCGCGCCGTGCCGGCCTTCCGGGCCGACGACCGCGGGCCGCTGATCGCGGTGGGCGTCGGCTACCTGCTGTGCGCGCTGGTCTCCGGCGGACTGCAGTACGCGTTCCTGATCGCCTCCGCGCGCGTCAACCAGGACGCGCTGCTCGATCTGCGCGGCCGGATCTTCCGGCACGCGCAGGCGCTCAGCCTCGACTTCCACGAGCGCTACACGTCGGGCCGGCTGATCTCCCGTTCGACCACGGACGTGGAGTCGCTGCGCGAACTCCTCAGCGAGGGTCTCCAGGAACTCGTGACGGTGATCCTCTCCTTCCTCTACATCTCGGCGATGCTGCTCTGGCTCGACCTGGGGCTCGGCGCCGTCGCCGTGGCCTCCTTCGTGCCGCTGTACCTCCTCGTCAGGATCTACCAGCGGCGCGCCGGGGAGGTGTTCCGGGCCCGCTCCACCGCGATCGCGACCGTGATCGTGAAGTTCGTCGAGACGATGAACGGCATCCGGCCGGTGCGCGCGTTCCGCCGCGAGGCCGTCAACGACGCCGACTTCCGCGTCCTGAACCGGCGGCACGAACGGTTCAACGGCAACGCGCTCCTGGAGATGGCCCGGTACGTCGTCGGATCACGGCTGGTCGCCAACACGGCGGTCGCGGTGATCGTGCTGTGGGGCGCCACCCGGGTGGCCGACGGTTCGCTCGAACTGGGGGTGCTCGCGGCGGCGGTGCTGTACCTGCGGCGGCTGTACGACCCGATCGACCGGCTCGCCATGTTCCTCAACTCCTACCAGTCGGCGGCCGCCTCGCTGGAGAAGATCGCGGGGCTGCTCGCGCAGACGCCGTCCGTGCCCGAGCCGTCGGCGCCGCGGGAACTCCCCGCGCGGGAGGGCGGACTGCCCGGCCGGGAGGTCGTCTTCGAGCGGGTCTCGTTCGGCTACCGCACGGGAGGTGAGATCCTCCCCCGCTTCGACCTGACCCTGCCCGCGGGACAGACCGTCGCGGTGGTCGGCTCCACCGGGGCGGGCAAGTCCACGCTGGCGAAGCTGCTCGCCAGGTTCTACGACCCGTCCGACGGGCGGGTGCTGCTGGACGGGGTCGACCTGCGCGAGCTGGCCGTGCCCGAACTGCGGCGCGGGGTGGTCATGGTGACGCAGGAGGCGTTCCTGTTCTCCGGCACGGTCGCCGAGAACATCGCCATCGGGCGGCCGGACGCGAGCCGGGAGGACATCGAGCGGGCGGCGAAGGCGATCGGCGCGCACGAGTTCATCAGCGCCCTGCCCGACGGCTACGACACGGACGTCCGCAAGCGGGGTGGCCGCATCTCCGCCGGACAGCGGCAACTCGTCGCTTTCGCACGGGCGTTGCTGGCCGACCCGGCGGTGCTGATCCTCGACGAGGCGACCAGCTCGCTGGACATCCCGGGCGAGCGGGCCGTGCAGGCGGCGATGGCGACGGTGCTGAAGGGCCGTACGGCGGTCGTGATCGCGCACCGGCTGTCGACCGTGGAGATCGCCGACCGGGTCCTGGTCATGGAGCACGGCCGGATCGTCGAGGACGGCAGCCCGGCCGGGCTGATCGCGGGCACCGGCCGGTTCGCGGACCTGCACCGGGCCTGGCGGGACAGTCTGGCGTGAGCGTCCAGAGGGGATCACGGGGGCCGGAAGGACGAGCGGATGATCGACGCGTACGAGGATCCCGGCACGCCGGACCGCCGCGGCGGCTGGGCGTACCTGGCGTGGCTGGTGCGCTGCCAGCCGGGGCGGGCGCTGGCCGGGGCGGTGCTGGCCAGCGTCTGGATGGTGCTGATGGCGGTGGCGCCGTACCTGCTGTCGAAGGCGGTGGACGACGGCCTCGAACCCGGTGACACGACGGCGCTGGCCGGCTGGACGGCGGCCCTGTTCGCGGTGGGCGCGTTCAACGCCTGGGTGAGCGTCATGCGGCACCGCACGATGACCCGGGTGCGCATGGACGCGTACGTCCGCACCACGAAGGTGGTCGTCGGGCACACGGTCCGGCTCGGCGCCGCGCTGCCGCGCCGGGCGGGGGCCGCGGAGGTCGTCACCATCGGGGTGAGCGACGTGCACACGATCGCGGGCGCGCTGACGGTGATCGGGCCGGGCGTCGGCTCGGTCGTCGTCTACGTCTTCGTCGCCGGGCTGCTGCTGTCGGTGTCGTCTCTGCTGGCGGCGGTCGTGCTGCTGGGGATGCCGGTGGTCGCGGTGCTGGTCGGGCCCCTGATGGCGCGGTTGCAGGGCACGGAGACCGAGTACCGGGAGCGGCAGGGCGTGCTCACCGCGCGGATCGGCGATCTCGCGGGCGGGCTGCGGGTGCTCAACGGGCTCGGTGGCAAGGAGCTGTTCGCCGCCTCCTTCGACCGTGACTCGCAGCGGCTGCGGGCGCAGGGCTACCGGGTCGGCGCGGTCACCAGCTGGATGCAGGCGCTCGGGGTGGGCCTGCCGACGCTGTTCCTCGCCGTGGTCACCTGGCTGGCGGCCCGGCTGGCCGCCCAGGGGCACATGACGGTCGGTGAGTTGGTGTCGGTGTACGGCTATGTCGCGGTCCTGATCGGTCCGGTGGCGTTCCTCGTCGACATGGGCTACCAGCTCAGCCGGGGTGTGGTGGCCGCCCGGCGCGTCGTACGGCTGCTGCGGCTGGAGCCGGATCCGGACACCGGAACCGGCCCGGGCGCGGGGCCCGGTGCAGCCGACGCGCCCGTCGAACCGTCGGTGCTGCACGACCCCGTCTCGGGGGTGCGGGTGGCGCCGGGCCGGCTGACCGCGCTGGTCGGCGCGCGGCACACGGAGGTGACCGCCGTCGTGGACCGGCTCGGCCGGTACGGTCCCACGGACGCCACCTGGGGCGGGGTGCGGCTGGACGCCGTCCCGCTGGACCAGGTCAGGGAGCGGATCCTGGTCGCCGACAACGAGGCCGACCTGTTCGCCGGGAGTCTGCGCGAGGTGGTGGGCGGACGGCGTGAGCCCTCCTCCGCGGACGTCGGACGGGCGCTGCGGGCGGCCGCGGCCGACGACATCGTGCAGGGCCTGCCGGAGGGGATCGAGTCATCCGTGACCGCGCAGGGCCGCAGCCTGTCCGGAGGTCAGCGGCAACGGGTCCGGCTGGTGCGGGCGTTGCTCGCCGATCCCGGGATCCTGCTGGCCGTCGAGCCGACGTCGGCGCTCGACGCGCACACCGAGGCTGCGGTCGCCCGGCGCCTGCGCGCGGCACGGACCGGCCGGACCACGGTGGTGACCACCACCTCCCCCCTGCTCCTCGCCCAGGCGGACACCGTCCAGTACCTGGTCGACGGCAAGGTGGCGGCGACCGGCCACCACCACGAGCTGCTGGACCGGGAGCCGGGATACCGGGCCCTGGTGGCACGGGACACCGACGACGCCGACGACGCCCCCTGCGGCGTCGCCGCGGACCCGGCTTCGGCCGGCGGCACGGACACCGAGACGGAGACGCAGACGCAGACAGAACCGCAGACGGAGACGGCCAAGAGCACGGACAGGAGCACGGGAGCCGCCGCTGCCGCCGGTACCGGGGCCGACGCCGGGGAGGCCGTGCGATGACGGCGGTCGACGAGAGCCGGGGACGGTTGCCGGTGGCCGAGCCCGGTGACGTGCGCCGGGCTGCGGTCCGGCTGCTGCGGGCCGACCGGCGGGCCTTCACCGGCGCCCTCGCCCTGAACGTGCTCGCCGCCGCGGCCGGTCTGGCCGGTCCGTGGCTGCTGGGCCGGATCATCGACGAGGTGCGGGCCGGGCACGGCACCGGGGCCGTGGACCGGCTGGCGGCGGCCCTCCTGGCCTGCGCGCTCGCGCAGCTGCTGCTGGCCCGCTGGGCCCGGTACGCGGGGCACCGCTTCGGCGAGCGGACGCTGGCGCGGGTGCGGGAGGAGTTCGTCGGGCGGGCGCTCGCGCTGCCCGCGTCGGTCGTGGAGCGGGCCGGCGCCGGCGATCTGACCACACGCGGCACCGCCGACGTGGCGGCGGTGGGCACGACCCTGCGCGACGCCGGCCCCGAGCTGCTGGTCTGCACGGTGCAGGCGGTGTTCACACTCGGCGCGGTGTTCGTGATCGACCCGCTGCTCGGGGCGATCGGGGTACTGGGGCTGACCCCGATCTGGTGCGCGCTGCGCTGGTATCTGCGGCGGGCGCGCGCGGCCTACCTCGCCGAGGGCGCGGCCACCTCCGAGGTCGCCGAGATCGTCGCCGCCACCGCGTCCGGGGCCCGCACGGTCGAGGCGTTCCGGCTCCGGGAGCGGCGGACGGCTGCGAGCCGGGACGCGCTGGAGATCTCCCGCCGCACCCGCTTCCGCACCCTCTACCTGCGGTCGGTGTTCTTCCCGGTGATCGAGGTGTCGTACTCGCTGCCGGTGGCCGGCGTGCTGCTGCTGGGCGGCGCGCTGCACGCGCGGGGCGCGGTGAGTCTGGGCGCGGTGGTGGCGGCCGCGCTGTATCTGCGGCAGTTCACCGAACCGCTCGACCAGATCCTGATGCGCGTCGAACAACTCCAGAGCAGCGGCGCCTCGTTCGCCCGGGTGGAGGGCCTGGCCAGGGCACCGCGCGCCGAGCCGGACGCCGGGGCGCCCGTTCCGGCGCACGACCGGATCGACGTGACGGGCGTGCGGTACGCCTACGAGCGCGGCGGCGAGGTGCTGCGCGGGGTCGACCTGACGGTGCGGCCCGGGGAGCGGCTCGCGGTCGTCGGCCCGTCGGGCGCGGGCAAGACCACGCTGAGCAGGCTGCTCGCGGGCGTGGACGCGCCGAGCGCGGGCACGGTGACGGTCGGCGGGGTGCCGGTCGCGGAGCTGGCTCCCGAGACGCTGCGCCGGCAGGTCGTGCTGGTCACCCAGGAGCACCACGTCTTCCTCGGCACGGTCCGCGACAACCTCCTGATCGCCGAACCGGCGGCGGACGACGACCGGTTGTGGGAGGCGCTGGCGGCGGTCGGCGCCGCCGACTGGGTCCGGGAGCTGCCGGGCGGCCTCGACGCCGCGGTCGGCGCGGGCGGCGCCCGCACGGACGGCTCGCAGGCCCAGCAGCTCGCCCTGGCCCGGGTGGTGCTGGCCGATCCGCACACGCTGATCCTGGACGAGGCGACGGCGCTGCTGGATCCGGCGACCGCCCGGCACACCGAGCGGGCACTGGCCGCGGTGCTCCGGGGGCGGACCGTCATCGCCATCGCCCACCGCCTGCACACCGCGCACGACGCGGACCGGGTCGCCGTGATGGAGAACGGCCGTCTCACCGAACTCGGCACGCACGAGGCGCTGGTGACGGCGGGCGGGGCCTACGCGGCACTCTGGCGCACCTGGCACGGCGATCCCGCCGGTTCCTGACCCGCCGTTCGGGGGGCGGACCGTCATGTCGGGCGGATCGCCGGGTCCGGGGGCGGCGGACCGCCGTGTCGGGCGGCCGGACGCGCATGCCCGGTGGGCGGATCGGCGTGCCCGTGGACCGACGGACATGTCCGGTGGGCCACTCGACCGCATATCGAACATGAACTACCGGACAACGAACTGTTTCCGGCCAACTTCCTGACGCGCTCCTGACAGATAGCGCAATCCACTGCCACTCTTCCCTCTGCTGGTTCACAGCAACCCCACAGCTAAGCCCGCTCCACGTTCCGCCTTTGTTCTGCGTACCGCCTTTGTCGTGCCCGCACGGCTCACCCGCCGTCGGGTCTCCCCTGGCCGCGTGACCCGTGGCCGCGCAGAAGGAGTCAGTGTTGAGCAGCAGTCCCTCTCGCAGACGCACCCCCCACAGCACCTCCCGTCGTGCCGCGGCCGTCGCCCTCGTCGGCGTCTCCGCGCTCATCGCCGCCGCCGTGCAGTCCGGGGCCGCGACCGCCGCCCCGGCGAAGGCGCCGCAGGCGGCCGGTCAGGCCGCCCCGGGCGCCGAGTCGGTGCGCCTCACCCCCGCCCAGCGCGCCGCGCTGATACGCGACGCGGACGCCGGCAAGGCGGCCACCGCCAAGGAGCTGGGCCTCGGCGCCAAGGAGGCGCTCGTCGTCCGTGACGTCGTCAAGGACGCCGACGGCACCCTGCACACCCGCTACGAGCGCACCTACGGCGGACTGCCGGTGCTCGGCGGCGACCTGGTCGTCGAGACCGCCGCGTCCGGCGCCACCGAGGCCGTCACCAAGGCCACCCGGGCGGCCATCAAGGTCGCCTCGCTCTCGCCCGTCGTCAGCGCGGCCAAGGCGCAGAAGCAGGCGCTGAGCCTCGCCACGGCGGCCGGCGCCGAGCAGGCGGACACCGACCGTGCCCCGCGCAAGGTGATCTGGGCGGCGAACGGCACCCCGGTCCTGGCGTACGAGACGGTCGTCGGCGGGCTCCAGGAGGACGGGACCCCGAACGAGCTGCACGTCGTCACCGACGCCACCACCGGTGCGAAGCTGTACGAGTACCAGGGCATCGAGACCGGCACCGGCAACACGATGTACAGCGGCCAGGTGACCCTCGGCACCACGCAGTCGGGGTCGACGTACAACCTGACCGACGGCGCGCGCGGCGGCCACAAGACGTACAACCTCAACCGGGGCACCTCCGGCACCGGCACGCTCTTCTCGGGCTCCGACGACGTCTGGGGCAACGGCGCCGCGTCGAACCTGGAGACCGCGGGCGCCGACGCGCACTACGGCGCGGCCCTGACCTGGGACTACTACAAGAACGTGCACGGGCGCAGCGGCATCAGGGGCGACGGGGTCGGCGCGTACTCGCGCGTGCACTACGGCAACGCGTACGTGAACGCGTTCTGGTCCGACAGCTGCTTCTGCATGACGTACGGCGACGGCTCGGGCAACACCCACCCGCTGACGTCCATCGACGTGGCCGGGCACGAGATGACGCACGGCGTCACGTCCAACACCGCGGGCCTCAACTACAGCGGTGAGTCCGGCGGCCTCAACGAGGCGACCTCGGACATCTTCGGCACCTCGGTCGAGTTCTACGCACAGAACTCCTCGGACGTCGGTGACTACCTCATCGGCGAGGAGATCGACATCAACGGCGACGGCTCGCCGCTGCGCTACATGGACAAGCCGAGCAAGGACGGCGCGTCGAAGGACAGCTGGTACTCGGGGATCGGATCGGTCGACGTCCACTACTCGTCCGGCCCGGCGAACCACTTCTTCTACCTCCTGTCGGAGGGCAGCGGCACCAAGACCATCAACGGCGTCACCTACAACTCGGCCACCGCGGACGGCCTTCCGGTCACCGGCATCGGCCGCGACAAGGCCGAGAAGATCTGGTTCCGCGCGCTGACGACGAAGTTCACCACGACCACCAACTACGCGGCGGCCCGCACCGGCACGCTGGCGGCGGCCGGTGAGCTGTACGGCACCACCTCCACCGAGTACAAGGCGGTGCAGGACGCGTGGGCCGGTGTCGCGGTCGGCGCCCGTTCCGGCGGCGGGGGCGGCGGTGGCACCTCCTTCGAGAACACCGCCGACGTATCGATTCCGGACAACGGAGCGGCGGTCACCTCCTCGGTCACCGTCTCCGGCCGGACCGGCAACGCGCCCTCGAACCTCGCGGTGGCGGTCGACATCGTCCACACCTACATCGGCGACCTCCAGGTGCAGTTGCTCGCGCCCGACGGCACGGCCTACACGCTGAAGGCGTACGGCACCGGCGGCAGCTCGGACAACATCAACACCACGTACACCGTGAACGCTTCCTCCGAGGTCGCCAACGGTGTCTGGAAGTTGCGGGTCCAGGACAACGCGGCTCAGGACACCGGCTACATCAACAGCTGGAAACTGACCTTCCCGTAGGCCACAGGCCCCGCAGGGGCCGGGCACAGCTGACCGACGGGTCTCGCACAGGACGCCGTCCCGGAGTCTCGACTCCTCCGGGGCGGCGTCCCCTTTTTGCCGTCGCCTTACCTACGCCCTGTTGGCCTTTGACCCCGGTCAAGTCCGTTTACATTCCGGCAATGTTCATCCGGCCGTTCATTTTCAGCCAACATCACTTCGGGGTCATGACATGTACGCGCCTGGATGCCAGTCTTCGTGTCACCCGCCGCACAACTTCACAGCAGTCACGGACAGCCACCCCACGCTGCCCGGGCACCCCCACATCCAAGGAGCTTGTGTGACCTCCCTCTACGCGCGTCACCAGCGCACCACTCTGGCCATCGCCACCGCCGTGGCGGCCGGAGCCCTGGTCACCACCGGCCTCACCGCCGGTACCGCCGCCGCCCAGACCCCGGCGGACGCCGCCGCCGCGACACCCCTCGCCGCCCCCACCGCGCTGGCCCCGGCCGCCCGCACCGCGCTCATCCAGGACAAGCAGGCCGACGCGCCGGAGACCGCGCAGGAGATAGGCCTGGGCGCCAAGGAGAAGCTGGTCGTGCGCGACGTCGTGAAGGACGCGGACGGCACGGTCCACACGCGTTACGAGCGGACCTACGCGGGTCTGCCGGTCCTCGGCGGCGACCTGGTCGTCCACGAGTCGGCCGCCGGGGTGAACAAGGGCGTCACCAAGGCGACGAACACCACCATCAAGGTCGCCTCGCTGACCCCCGTCGTCACCGCCGCCAAGGCCGAGAAGCAGGCCCTGACCCTCGCCAAGGACGCCGGCTCCGCCAGCACCGAGGCCAGCGACGCACCCCGCAAGGTGATCTGGGCCGGCAACGGCAGCAAGCCGGTCCTCGCCTACGAGACGGTCGTCGGCGGGCTCCAGGACGACGGCACCCCGAACGAGCTGCACGTCATCACCGACGCGGCCACCGGCAAGAAGCTGTACGAGTACCAGGGCATCGAGACCGGCACCGGCAAGAGCCTCTACTCGGGCACGGTGACCCTCGGCACGACCCTCTCGGGCTCGACGTACCAGCTGTACGACACCACGCGCGGCGGCCACAAGACGTACAACAAGGCGCACGCCACGTCCTCCTCGGCGGGCACGCTGTTCACCGACGCGGACGACACGTGGGGCACCGGCGCCGCCTCCAGCTCGACCACGGACCAGACCGCCGCCGTCGACGCCGCCTACGGCGCGCAGGCGACGTGGGACTTCTACAAGTCGACGTTCGGCCGCAGCGGCATCAAGAACAACGGCGTCGCCGCGTACTCCCGCGTCCACTACGGCAACGCGTATGTGAACGCCTTCTGGGACGACAGCTGCTTCTGCATGACGTACGGCGACGGCTCGGGCAACACCCACCCGCTGACCTCGCTGGACGTGGCCGGCCACGAGATGAGCCACGGCGTCACCTCCAACACCGCGGGCCTGAACTACTCGGGCGAGTCCGGCGGCCTCAACGAGGCGACCTCCGACATCTTCGGCACCGCCGTCGAGTTCTACGCGGCGAACAGCTCGGACGTCGGCGACTACCTCATCGGCGAGAAGATCAACATCAACGGCGACGGCACCCCGCTGCGCTACATGGACCAGCCGAGCAAGGACGGCGGCTCGGCCAACTACTGGTCGTCCTCGCTGAAGAACCTGGACGTGCACTACTCGTCCGGCCCGGCGAACCACTTCTTCTTCCTGCTGAGCGAGGGCAGCGGCAGCCGGACCATCAACGGGGTGAGCTACAACTCCCCGACCTACAACAGCTCCACCCTCACCGGCATCGGACGCGCCAAGGCCGTCCAGATCTGGTACAAGGCGCTGACGACCTACATGACCTCGACGACCACCTACTCGGGCGCCCGCACGGCGACCCTGAGCGCGGCGTCGGCGCTGTACGGCTCGACCAGCACCGAGTACAAGGCGGTCGCGGCGGCCTGGACCGCCGTCAACGTCGCCTGATCCAGCAGTAGTTGATGTGAGGCGGTACCCGGGAGGAAGGCATTCCGGGTACCGCCCTACTCTTGGCTCCCATGTCCTCGAAGGCCTTCACGTACGACGAAGTCGGCGCGACCCGCGACCGCCCCGGCCACTGCCCCCCGGGCTTCCGCCCCCTCCATGTCCGCACCCGCCTCGGCGAGGGCCACGACGTCTTCCGCCGGGCCGCCGAAGCGGTCATGACCTGGGAGATGCACCGCGCCCTCGGCGTGGGCATGGACACGACCGCGGAACGGGCGGCCCCGGGCGTCGACGTCACGGTCATCCTGGGCGGCCTCGTCAAAGCCCCCTGCCGCGTGGTCTGGACGGCGGAGGAACACCGCCGGGCCGGCTGGGCGTACGGCACCCTCCCCGGCCACCCCGAATGCGGCGAGGAATCCTTCGTCGTCGACCGCACCGGGGACGGCACGGTCTGGCTGACCGTGTCCGCCTTCAGCCGCGGCGCGAAGTGGTACGCGAAAGCGGGCGGCCCGGCGGTCCGAGGATTCCAGCAGGCGTACGCGCGGCGCTGCGGGACGGTCCTGCGGGAGCTGTCCGGCGGCGACAAGACGTAGCCGTGGGCGCGGCGCCGAACGTCCCGCGGCGCCGGGTCAGGGCCGGGTCACGGCGCCGCACCCTCCCCCCTCTTCCGGCGCGGCCCTCTTCCGGTGCGGCCCGTGTCAGCCCTGCTCAGGCGTGGCGAGAGGCCTGGTCTCGACCGGGTCGCCGGGCTGCCACTCCTCGGAACTCCACTCCGGCGTGGGCGACGGACGCGGAGGCGCGGGCGGCGGGTCGGACCCCCGGTTGGGATTCTGCTCCACGGAACCCGAACCACCCGAGCCAGCCGAACCACCCGAGCCACCTGTCGTGCCGGACCCGCTCGACCTGCCGGAGCCGCCGCCCCCCTGATCCGACGACTCCTTCGCGGCCCGAGGAGCCGAGCTCTTCGACGGCGAGGGAGCGGCCGACCGGGTCACCGGGCGACTCGGCGCGGGGCTCGGCGACGCGTCCGCGCCCGCCGGACTCACCGACGCGGACACGGCGCTCACGGGCGAACGCTCCCCGTCCGCCGGCTCGTCGGCACCGGCGCCTCCACCGGCCGCGCATCCCACCAGACACAGGCCGGCCAGCACGACGACGGCCCCCAGGGCAGCCGCCTCACGAGAGCGCGGGCCGACCCTCCCGGGTCTCCCTCCGCCCACTCGCCTCATTCTGTTCTTCCCCTGCACGGAAGCCCCCCGCTCGAACGATCACGCTGGGGCAAGTACTAAAGGATCTCCGAACGGAAGCACAAGATCTCCCCACAGCTCGTTCATATGAAGTGAACATGATCACGTGACAATTCCGCTCGCACCGCCCTCGGCCGGTCACCCGATCTCCACCACCCGGGCCCAGGCCGGAGGCGTGTCCGGTACGTAGTCGGGGTCGTCCTCGTCGTACGACGACGGGCCCCGGGGGAACAGGCCCACGACCGTGCGGCAGGGCGGACGGGTGCTCGGCCAGGGGGTCTGACCGTCGGTCAGGGCGACGATGACGTCGGGCCGGGGCCGCGCGCGCAGCGCCTTGGTGAAGCCCGCGCGCAGGTCCGTGCCGCCCCCGCCCATCAGGGGAATGCCCTCGCCCCGGCACAGCGGGTGCACGACACGGGCCGCCGCGTCGCACGGCACCACGGTGACGAGATCGCGCCGGCCGCCCACGGCTGAGGAGATCGCGGCGACCTCCAGGATCGCGCTGCCCAGTTCGGCGTCGCTGACCGATCCGGAGGTGTCGATGACCACGCTCACCCGGGGCGGTCTGCGGCGCAGGCTCGGCAGGACCGCGCCCGGGACGCTCGCCGAGCGGCGGGACGGACGGCCGTAGGAGTAGTCCTCCCCCGCGCCCGGGGCCGAGGCCGCCGAGCGGACCGCCGCGCCCAGCAACTGCCGCCACGGCTGCGGCGGATGGAAGGCCTCGTCCGCCCACCGCCGCCACCCCGCCGGGGCGGTCCCGCGGCGGCCGGCGATGCCCTGTGCCACGCGGAACCGGACGCCGTCCTTCTCCTGTTCGCTCAGGCCGTGCGCGCCGTCCGGGCCGAGGTCCCACTCCCGTTCCCGTCCGTCGGCGCCGCTGCCGCAGTCCAGCCAGACCAGGTTCTGGGTGTGCGGACCGAGCCGGAACTGACGCAGGTAGTCCTCCATCAGCTCGCCCGGCGGCAGCCCGAGGGAACCCGGCGTGACGGCGCCCTCGGGCTGGACCAGCCCGTCCCCGAAGGCGTCGTCGTTGATCTCGCAGTCGGCGGCGATGTTCATCCGCAGCCGCTCCCCCGCGCCGGTCAGTCCCCGTTCCCGGGCGACCCGTTCACTGCGCCCGTGGTGGTCGCGCAGCAGGTGCGACACCTCGTGCACCCACACCCCGGCCAGGTCCTCCACCGGCATGCGGTCCACGAACGCCGGTGAGACGTAACACCGCCAGTGCCGGTCCACGGCCATCGTCGGCACCCATCGCGACTCCACGGGGTGCAGGGCGAAGAGGGCCGTCGCCAGGTAGGGCCGGGCCCGGGCGGCCTGCAGCCGGGCGGCGAAGAGCTTGTCCAGGTCCAGGGGCCTCGCCGCCGCGGCGGCCGGTGACCGGGCGGCGACGCCCTGCGGATCGTCGGGACCCTGCGGATCGACCGACCCCTGCGGATCGTCGGGGCTCATCGACCCACCGGGCCCCGCCGGATCGGCGCGCTTCGTCGGCTCGGCGGAACTCGCCGGGTCTGCGGGGCCCGTCGGGGCGGCGGGGATCACCGGGTCGGCGGGGCTCGTCGGGGCGGCGGGGATCACCGGCCGCTGCGGCCTCACCGGACCGTCGGGCCTCACCGGACCGTCGGGCCTCACCGGACCGTCGGGCCTCACCGGACCGACAGGGCTCGCAGGCCCCGCGGGCCTGCTCGGGTCGGCGGGCCTCATCGGCTCGCCTTCGCCGTGGCCGTGGTCCGCGCCGTCGCGCGGTCCGCCGCCCGGTCGGCCCGCCGGGACAGGGTCACCACTCCGGCCAGCTTCTCGATCGACTCCGGTACGTCCCAGTCCTCCTGGCGCAGCGAGGCGAGCGTCGTCGCGGGGACGACCACCAGGTCCGGGGCGCCGGTCTCCAGCGCCTTCACGAGGAGTGCCCACGCCGCGTCCCAGCGGGACCGGTCGGGGCGGACGCGGACCGCTGCCACGACGCCGTCCAGCACGGCCTGCCGCAGATCGCCGCGCTCGGGCAGCTCGGCGCCCGCCGGGTCGGCGAGCAGCGTCTCGGGGTCCGGGAGGTCCATCCGGTCCAGGCTCGCCAGCAGTTCCAGTCCAGGACCGTCGCCGACCGTGCCCCGGACCAGCAGGGAGAGTACGTCGCGGGAGGAGCCGGCCGCGGTCGCGAAGGCGATCAGACTCAGGGTCATGTCCCAGCTGCGCGGCGACGGCCAGGCGCCGCCCCGGCGCGCTTCGCTGCTGGGCAGCTGGTGCACCAGCTTGGGGCGGGCGGCGAGCAGTCCGCACACGGCGCGCCGCGCGCGGTCCACGGCCTCCGGCAGCTTCGCGGGATCGAGCCGGGGCAGGGTCGCCCGGGGCCAGGTGCCGCCGAGTCCGCGGACGACGACCTCGTGGTCGTGGGCCCACTGGAGGTGGACGAACCGGTTGGCCAGCGGCGGGCTCAGCTCCCAGCCGTCGGCCGCCGAGCCGCGCGGGTTGGCGGCGGCCACGATCCGCACCCCGGGCGGCAGCGTCAGCGCGCCGACCCGGCGCTCCAGCACGAGCCTGAGCAGGGCCGCCTGCACGGCCGGCGGCGCGGTGGACAACTCGTCGAGGAACAGCAGCCCCTTGCCGGCCTTGACGAGCCGCACCGCCCAGTCCGGTGGAGCCATGGGGACGCCCTGCTCGGCGGGATCGTCCCCGACGACCGGCAGCCCCGAGAAGTCGGACGGCTCGTGCACGCTCGCGATGACAGTGGTCAGCGGAAGGCCTAGGGAGACGGCGAGCTGGGTCAGCGCGGCGGTCTTGCCGATCCCCGGCTCACCCCAGAGCAGCACGGGGAGGTCGGCCGCCACGGCCAGCATCAGGGCTTCCAGTTGGCTGTCGGGGCGCGGTTCGGTGCTGGAGTCGCGCAGCAGGGCCGACAAGGCTGCCGCGACGTCGAGTTGCGAGGAGGGCGAGTCGGGGGCGAACGGGTCGGAGGAGGCGTCGACGAGGGCGGGCGGAGCGCATGTGGGCATGAGAGATCACCTTGGGGAGTCGAAGGGGTCGGCGGGTCCGGGCGGACCGGCGCGGTCGCGAAGGGGTTCAGCGGCCGAGGGTGTGGCGGGGGTGGGACCGGTGGGCGGGACGA
Source organism: Streptomyces sp. 3330 (assembly GCF_031456635.1). Classification (NCBI taxonomy): domain Bacteria; kingdom Bacillati; phylum Actinomycetota; class Actinomycetes; order Kitasatosporales; family Streptomycetaceae; genus Streptomyces; species Streptomyces sp. 3330. Next base: position 9,659 of record NZ_JAVDVA010000012.1, on the reverse strand, counting down.
CGGGACAGCCCGGGCAGCACCCGGCCGGGGCCGGGCCCCGCCAGCCCGGCCCGGAAGAGTCCGTAGGTGATGCGCCGCCGCGCGGCCGCCTCGAGTTCGTCCCGCAGCGGCCCCTCGCGCAGGGTCGCCTCGGGCCCGAGCAGCCCCTCGACGACGGCCAGGGCGCCGTCGACATCGCCGTGGACCAGACGCTCCCGCACGCCGGAGAGGCAGTCGGGACGCTTGTGGGCCTCGTCGATGGCGCGCAGGCAGGGCAGCGGTGTGCCGGTCAGGGCGACCAGCAGTTCCTCGCGCCGGATCTCGTCCGGGCCGTGGTCGAGCGCGGCCAGCACCCCGTCGACCAGCCCGATCCGGTGCCGCTGCCCTCGGCACTCCACGAGGTGCGGCCGTCCGGCCGGGTCGGGGGCCGGGGACGGCGCCTGACCGGCCGGGTGCGGCAGCCGATCCGGCAGCAACGCCGAGGCGACGAGCGGGTGCAGGCGGTCGGCGTCGATCGCCCCGGCCCGGAGCAGCTCCAGGTCGGGCGGCACCCAGGTCGCCGCGTCGGGCAGCACCGGCAGGGCGGTCCCGCCGCCGCGCCGGGACACGGCGGTGACCCGCGCGACGCGAGCCCCGGACGCGACAGACTCCCCGGACGTATCCGGACCGACGCCGGCGCGGGCGCCGAAGCCGAAGCCGACGCCGACGCCGACGCCGAGCACCAGTCGACGCCTGCCTCCGAGCCGCACCAGGACGGCTGAGTCGGACGGGTCGTCCGCGATCACGCCGTCGGCCCGGAGCAGGATCCCGGCCTCGTCCGCCCACCGGTCGACGGCACAGTGCCGCCCGTCGGGCAGGGGGAGGCCGGGGCCGAGCGGGTCGTCGCGCGCACCACCCCCGCCCCGCGTCCGCAGTTCGTCCGCCCGGCGCGCGTCCCAGAGGTGCCGGTGCAGGTCGAACCGGAACCGCCGGCTGGGACGGGGGTGTGGATGCGCGCGGTCACCGTGGGACCCGTCCCACAGCCCGAGGCTGAACCGCTGCCCGGCGTCCGCCCAGGCGGGCGGGGTCCGCACCACCAGGTGCACCGGCCACCGGGTGTCGTCCCGTCGGCCCGCGACGCCGGGATAGCGGGCCAGGGAGACGGTCAGCCCGGGCCGCAGCAGCCCGTCCGGAGCGACCCTGGGCATATGCCATCGCAGCAGGTCGGGCGCCAGGTGCCGCAGATCGGCCCGGAGCCGGGAGACGAACGCGCGACCGTGGGCGCGCGCGACGGCGCGCAGGTCGAGATCGACGTCGATACCCGCGGCGGCACAGGCCCCCGCCCAGTCCCCGGCACGGCGGCGGACGGTCGCGGTCTCGATCATGGAGGCCGGCACGGCGAACTCGCGCACGCGCAGCCAGAGGGAAAGTCGGGAATCCTCGTTCGCGATCTGAGGGAGCATCAGCACTCACCTTGCGCGGACGGGTCCCCCGATCTGTCTACAGAAGAAGTAGTCATCGCGGGGAGCATAGCCCCCGCCCTCCGGTCTGCCCACCGAATATCCGCAGCCGTGTCCGACCGCGGACGTCCGGTGCGCCGGACCCGGCCGGGTCACCCGGCGTTCTCCCCCGCACGTCCGGGGATCGCGCGAGGACCGGCCGGGCGGCCGCGCCCGGGCAGCTCAGGTGCGGGACACCACGCCGCAGCCCACGGGGCGGTTCTCGTCGAGGTTCTGGCTGCGGTCGTACGGGTCCGTGGTCGGCCCGGTGGCAGGCACGCCCGTCGGCTCGGTCGTCGAGAACTCGGGGTGCAGAAAGCCGTCGTAGACGTCGCAGGCGGAGTTGCCGATCTCCTCGTCGTATCGCGTGACGCTGATCTTCCCCGGGGTGACGATGTACTCGGCCGGGTCGGAGAGTTCGACGTCGAGCACGCGGCGGACGATGGTGCGCTCCACCTCGGTCGTGGCGTCCTCGCCGACGCGCACCACCGGGTACACGAAGGTGTAGTCGGCGTGCACGGCGACGGAGGCGTGCCGACCCGCCTCGAACGTCATCCGTCCCCGGGTCTTGACCACGTCACCGACGAGCCGGATCTCGGCGGGGTCGAAGCGGCTGAACATCCACAGCGGGTCGTGGTCCTCGTCCGGCTTGCTCAGCGCGGTGTTCAGCAGCCCGTGCACGTCCGTCTGCAGCGGGTCGATCACCGCGAGCGCGGTCTCGGGACGTCCGCCGGACAGGGTGGCCGGGTCGAGGTTGGCGTCGATCAGGAGCTTCCTGGTCTGTTCCAGCGCCCCTGCCACCTGCGCCTTGGACAGCGACCCGATCGGGGTCGCCTTCGGCAGCACGATGCCGGCCTCGCCGTCGGCCCACTGCAGGGCCGGTGAGCCCGCGAACGGCCGGGCGAGGGTGGGCCGTTCGGGATCCACCGAGTCGGGCGCGGAAGTCGGGGCCGCGGTCTCGGCGGGCAGCGGGGACGGGGCGACGGCGGCTCCCGACCGACCGGTCCCGAAGGGATCGCCGGGCAGCAGCGACGGCCGCATCGCCACGACGGCCAGAGCGACCGCGACGGGCAGACCGAGGAAGACCCACCGCCGGCGCCTGCTCCGGATCGCCCGTTCCTCCCTCTCGAGCAGGGAGGCGGTGGTCCGCCATCCCCCGGGCTTCGCCCCGCGCGCGTCCTGCTCCCGCAGCCGCCCGGCGACCATCCGGGCCCGCGCGGACGGCTCCTTCGGGGCGGAGGAAGAAGTTCCGGCTTCGCTCTCCTGGACGAACTTCGCCCATTCCGCGTCGGATAGGGAGCTGCCGGGCTCGTCAGGCGCCCCGCCTCTGCCTCCCTCCCCCTTCTCGGAACCGGATCTGTGCTCTTCGGACGGTCTCTCGGCCACGCGCTCGTCGGCCTCTCTCTGCGTCGGTCACCGAGCCGCAAATCCTATGTCAGCACTGCTCAGAGAGGGTGACGATGCGATCTCGAACTGTCAGCCCGCCCCACCCGGACGACCGGCGCGCGAGCGACCGCCCCCGGAACCGGAAAACCCGCCCGAGGCGACGGCGGCAGCGCGCCGGCGCCTCGGGCGGGCGGGGAGCGGCGGCTACCTCAGCAGCACGCCCGCCCCCTCCACCGCTTCCTCCGACGGCACCTCCAGCAGGCCCAACTCCGCACCGGAGGCCAGGAGCCGGTGGGCCGGGAGGATACGGACCGTGTAGCCGTAGGGGCCGGTGCGGTCGAGGGCGAGGGGGCCCTCGTAGAGCCAGCGGCCGTCCAGGTCCGGGCCGCCGGACGGCTTCAGCGGGACCGTCGCCGCGTCCGTGATGCGGTCCTCCTCGTCCACCCGGCCCGAGACGGCCTGCACCTCGACGTCGTCGGGGGTGAGGTCGCCGAGGCCGACGCGGACCCGCAGCGCGAGGGTGGTGCCGAGCTCGGCGGTGGTGGTGGCCACCGATGTCTCGACGTGGTCCACCTGCACCGCGTGCCAGGCCGAGCGCACCCGCTGTTTCCACCGGGCGAGTTCGCGCGCGGTGTCCGGACTCATCGTCCGGTGCGCGTGGGCGGCCGGGGTGTAGAGCCGTTCGACGTACTCGCGGACCATGCGTCCCGCCAGCACCTTCGGGCCGAGCAGGGTGAGGGTCTGGCGGACCATCTCGATCCAGCGGTCGGGCAGGCCCGCCTGGCCGCGTTCGTAGAAGCGGGGGGTGATCCGCTGTTCGAGGAGGTCGTAGAGGGCCGCCGCCTCGATGTCGTCGCGGTGGTCGGGGTCGGTGCCGGCGCCGTCGGCGGTGGGGATCGCCCAGCCGAAGTCGGGCTGGAACCACTCGTCCCACCAGCCGTCCAGGACGGAGAGGTTGAGGCAGCCGTTGAGCGCCGCCTTCATGCCGGACGTACCGCAGGCCTCCAGGGGCCGCAGCGGGTTGTTGAGCCAGATGTCGCAGCCCGGGTACAGCTTCTGCGCCATCGCCATGCCGTAGTCGGGCAGGAAGACGAGACGGTGCCGGACGCGGGGGTCGTCGGCGAACCGGACCAGTTCCTGGACCAGCCGTTTGCCGCCGTCGTCCGCCGGGTGCGCCTTGCCCGCGACGACGATCTGGATCGGCCGCTCCGCGTGCAGCAGGAGGTCCATCAGACGGTCGCGGTCCCGCAGCATCAGCGTCAGGCGCTTGTACGAGGGGACCCGGCGCGCGAAGCCGATGGTGAGGACGTCCGGGTCCAGGACCCCGTCGATCCAGCCCAGCTCGGCCGTGCCCGCTCCCCGTTGACGCCAGGAGGCGCGCAGCCGTTCCCGCACCTCGACCACCAGTTGCTCGCGCAGATCGCGGCGCAGCTCCCAGATGTCCTGGTCGGGGATGTCGGCGACGGCGTCCCAGCGGTCGGAGCCGCCGCCGCTCAGGGCGTCCTCGGCCCGCCCGGAGCCGAACTGGCGGGCGCCGAGCCGCAGGACCTCCGGGGCCACCCAGGTCGGGGCGTGCACCCCGTTGGTGACGGAGGTGATGGGCACCTCCTCCGGGTCGAAGCCGGGCCACAGGCCGGAGAACATCTCCCTGCTCACCTGGCCGTGCAGCAGGGACACGCCGTTCGCGCGCTGTGCCAGCCGCAGGCCCATCACGGCCATGTTGAAGAGGTTCGGCTCACCGCCCGGGTAGGTCTCCATGCCCAGCCGCAGGATGCGGTCGACGGGGATGCGCGGGAGTTCGGCCTGGGGGCCGAAGTGGCGGGCCACCAGCTCACGGTCGAAGCGGTCGATGCCGGCGGGCACGGGGGTGTGGGTGGTGAACACCGTGCCGGCCCGGACGGCTTCGAGGGCGGAGTCGAAGTCCAGTCCGGCGTCGGCGAGTTCGGCGATCCGCTCCAGGCCGAGGAAGCCCGCGTGGCCCTCGTTGGTGTGGAAGACCTCGGGCGGGGCGTGGCCGGTCAGCCTGCAGTACGCGCGTACCGCCCGGACACCTCCTATGCCCAGCAGCATCTCCTGGAGCAGCCGGTGCTCGCTGCCCCCGCCGTAGAGCCGGTCGGTCACCCCGCGTTCGCCGAGGTCGTTCTCCTCGACGTCCGAGTCGAGCATCAGCAGCGGCACCCGGCCGACCTGGGCGAGCCACACCCGGGCGTGCAGTTGCTTGCCGGCGGGGAGGGCGAGCGAGATCTGCGCGGGGGTGCCGTCGTCCTCCTTCAGGAGGGTCACCGGCAGCTCGTTGGGGTCGAGGACCGGATAGTGCTCCTGCTGCCAGCCGTCCCGGGAGAGCGACTGGCGGAAGTAGCCGTGCCGGTAGAGCAGCCCGACGCCGATCAGCGGGACGCCCAGGTCGCTGGCCGCCTTCAGGTGGTCGCCGGCCAGGATGCCGAGACCGCCGGAGTACTGGGGCAGCGCGGCCGTGACGCCGAACTCGGGCGAGAAGTAGGCGACGGCGGCGGGCAGTCCCGCGGTGCGGGGCTGCGCCTGGTACCAGCGGTCGCCGGTCAGGTAGTCGTGCAGGTCGTCGGCTGCGGCCCGCAGCCTGCGCAGGAAGCGGCGGTCCCCGGCGAGCTCGGTGAGGCGTGCCGTGCGCACGCCGCCGAGGAGTCTCACCGGATCGCCGTCGGAGACGGCCCAGCGCTCGGGGTCGACGGACTGGAAGAGGTCGCGGGTCTCCGCGTGCCAGGACCAGCGCAGGTTGCGGGCCAGATCGCTGAGTGGCCGGAGGGGTTCGGGGAGGAGGGGTCGGACGGTGAATCGACGGATCGCCTTCACATTCCACCTCGGCGTGCGTGAGGAAGAGACGCACGGCGGTGTGCGTCCACGTCGCCTACGACGGTACCGGCGCCGACGCGGGCCTCGCTGAGGGCTGGCCGCCCGCGGACCCTCGCTTTTCGGCCCATCCCGCGACAACGGGCCGAAACGCTGTTTCGTCCCGGTAGGCCACCTTGTGGCCTTTCGCCCCGCACGAGAGGCTGCCCCGTGGCGTACCCGGCGAAGTCGGACGAGTCGGATCGGCCGGCGGACCCGTCGTGCGCCGGGTCGAGGAGGGGAGCGCGAACCATGGCACGGACGCGAAGGCGGCGTCTGCGCCGGGTGGGGGGCCTGGCCGCGGTCGTCACGACCGTGGTCCTCGCGGCCGTCATCCCGCCCGCGCACGCCGTACCGGAGGGGAAGATACTCGGCGCCGGTCTGCCCGGTTCCGTCGGCGGAAGCTATCTGGTGACGCTGCGGGAGGGCACCGACGCGTCGTCGGGGGCCGGGCGCACGCTCGTCGGCTCGTACGGGGCGACCGTCGGCCGGACCTACGACACGGTCCTCAACGGGTTCGCCGTCGAGGCCGACGAGCGACAGGCCCGGCGCCTCGCGGCCGACCCGCGGGTGGCCTCGGTGGTCCAGGACACCCGGGTGGGCCTGGAGGCGGCGGGGGGCGCGAAGAATCCGCCGTCCTGGGGGCTGGACCGCGTCGACCAGCCGGGCCGGCCGCTGGACGACGGCTACAACTGGCCGAAGTCGGCGGGCGCCGGAGTCACGGTGTACGTGATCGACACCGGCGTCCGGATCACGCACGCGGACTTCGGCGGCCGGGCGGGCGACGGCTGGGACTTCGTCGGAGGTGACCGCGTCGCGGCCGACGGCAACGGCCATGGCACGCATGTCGCCGGCATCGTCGCGGGCGCCCGCTTCGGCGTCGCCAAGAAGGCCCGGGTCGTCGCGGTGCGGGTGCTCGACGACACCGGGGCGGGGACCACCGCGCAGGCCATCGCGGGCATCGACTGGGTCACCCGGCACGCGCACCGGCCCGCGGTCGCCAACCTCAGCCTGGGCGGCGGCTACAGCGCGGCGCTGGACGCGGCGGTCCGCGACTCCATCCGATCCGGCGTCACCTACACGGTCGCGGCGGGCAACCTGGGACGGCCGGCCGCCCTGCACTCACCGGCCGACGTACGGGAGGCCGTGACGGTCGGCGCCACCGACGGCCGGGACGTCAGGGCAGGCTTCTCCGACTACGGTTCGGCCCTCGACCTGTTCGCTCCGGGAGTGTCGATCACCTCCGCCTCGAACCGGAGCGACACCGGCCGGGCGACCCGCTCCGGTACGTCGACGGCGGCGCCGCACGCGGCGGGGGCGGCCGCGCTCCTGCTGGCCGACCACCCGAAAGCCACGCCCGCTCAGGTCGCGCGGGCGTTGGTCACGGCGGCGGCGAACGGCAAGGTTTCCGGCCGGGGACCCGGTTCGCCGGACAAACTGCTCCAGGTCCCCCCGTTCACCTGACGGGGCTCCGCGGCCGGCTCCGTTCCCCTCGAACGGGGCCGGTCTTGTGCGTTGACAAACACACGGGTAGTTAACAACGTGCCGGATTGCTCACCCGAATAGGGTGGAAGGCTCCTCCGGTACTCCCCCGCAGGACCCCCTCCCCACCACATCCATCCGCCTACCCCCCGTTGATGCGGACAGGAGCGGTCATGCCAGCAAGGCACCACCCGTCATCACCCCCGACGCCTCGCACCAAGAACAACAAGAGCGCCAGGAACGGCAAGAACGGCAAGAGCACCGACAGCCCGGCCGACGCCGGGAAGGACACGACCGTCCCGGTGCTCACCCCCGCACCCGACCCGCCGGCCCCGGAGCGATCCTCCCCGGGCGGCGACGCCACCGCCGTCGGGCGCATACCCGTTCTGGACGTCCGCCCGTTCGTCCAGCGGGGCCGCCGGCCCGCCAAGGCGGTCACGGGTGAGACGTTCGAGGTCTCGGCGACCGTGTTCCGGGAAGGACACGACGCCGTCGCCGCCAACGTCGTCCTGCGGGATCCGGACGGCAGGCCCGGCCCCTGGACTCCGATGCGTGAACTCGCCCCGGGCACCGACCGCTGGGGCGCGGACGTCACACCGGACGCGACGGGCCACTGGACGTACACCGTGGAGGCCTGGAGCGACCCGGTCACCACCTGGCGGCACCACGCCCGCATCAAGATCCCCGCGGGGATGGACACCGAGCTGGTCCTCGAAGAGGGCGCGCGCCTGCACGAACGGGCGGCCGACGGAGTGCCGGAGGGCCCCGACCGCGCCGTGGTGCTGACGGCGGCCGAGGCGCTGCGCGACGAGAGCCGCCCGGCGGTCTCCCGGCTGGCGGCGGCGCTGACGCCGGAGGTCGACGCGGTGCTCGGCCGGTATCCGCTGCGGGAGCTGGTCACCGCGTCCGAGCCGCTGCCGTTGCAGGTCGAGCGGGAACGCGCCCTGTACGGCGCCTGGTACGAGTTCTTCCCGCGCTCCGAGGGAACCGCGGACCGCCCGCACGGCACCTTCCGCACCGCCGCGCGCCGGCTGCCCGCGATCGCCGCGATGGGCTTCGACGTCGTCTACCTCCCGCCCATCCACCCCATCGGCACGACCTTCCGCAAGGGCCGCAACAACGCGTTGAACGCCGCGTCGGGCGACGTCGGGGTGCCCTGGGCGATCGGTTCACCGGAGGGCGGCCACGACGCGGTCCACCCGGACCTGGGGACCATCGAGGACTTCGCCTGGTTCGTGGAGCGGGCGGGTGAGCTCGGCCTGGAGATCGCCCTCGACTTCGCCCTCCAGTGCTCCCCCGACCACCCCTGGGTGCAGAAACACCCCGAGTGGTTCCATCACCGGCCGGACGGCACCATCGCCTACGCCGAGAACCCGCCGAAGAAGTACCAGGACATCTACCCGATCGCCTTCGACGCCGATCTGGACGGTCTCGTGGCCGAGACGGTGCGGGTCCTGCGGCACTGGATGTCGTACGGCGTGCGGATCTTCCGGGTCGACAACCCGCACACCAAACCGGTCGTGTTCTGGGAGCGGGTCATCGCGGACATCAACCGCACCGACCCCGACGTGATCTTCCTCGCCGAGGCCTTCACCCGTCCCGCGATGATGCACACGCTGGGCCAGATCGGCTTCCAGCAGTCGTACACGTACTTCACCTGGCGCAACACCAAGCAGGAACTGACGGAGTACCTCACCGAGCTCTCGGGGGACGCCGCCTCCTACATGCGGCCCAATCTCTTCGCCAACACCCCCGACATCCTGCACGCGTATCTCCAGCACGGCGGCAGGCCCGCCTTCGAGATCCGCGCCGTCCTGGCCGCCACCCTCTCGCCGACCTGGGGCGTCTACAGCGGCTACGAACTCTGCGAGAACACCCCCCTGCGCGAGGGCGGCGAGGAGTACCTCGACTCGGAGAAGTACCAGCTCACACCCCGTGACTGGGCGGCCGCCGAGCAGGAGGGGCGCAGCATCGCCCCGCTGCTCACGCGGCTCAACGAGATCCGGCGGGCGCACCCGGCCCTGCACCGGCTCCGCGATCTGCACTTCCATCCCACCGACAAGGAAGCGGTGATCGCCTACTCGAAGAGGAGCTCGAAGAAGAGCGGTTCGAACACGGTTCTGGTGGTCGTCAACCTCGACCCCCACCACACCCAGGAGGCGACGGTGTCGTTGGACATGCCGCAACTCGGCCTGGACTGGCACGAGTCGGTGCCGGTGCGCGACGAGCTCACCGGCGAGACCTACCACTGGGGCAGGGCCAACTACGTGCGCCTCGAACCGGGCACCAGGCCCGCGCACGTACTCACCGTCCTGCGACCGTCCAACCCGCAGATCGGAGGGTCACCCACACCATGATCGTCAACGAGCCCGTTCCGGACACCTTCGAGGACACTCCCGCCAAGGACCGCGACCCCGAGTGGTTCAAACGCGCCGTGTTCTACGAAGTCCTCGTCCGCTCCTTCCAGGA